>JAGVPF010000069.1 GCA_020052325.1 archaeon | reverse complement strand
TTGTGTATTATCATTACTCCTATTGGTATTAACTACCGAAATCGCCCCCAGATCCTTTGAATATATTCTGACATTTCCATTCACATCTATATAGGAAACGATGACCTTACCGAGCCTCTTGAACACTTCACTCGCTCCGGTTTCAAGCTCCGTGTACTTCTTTGGGGTGAATGTGGCCCTGTATGAAAATTCATTAAATGGAGCCTCATCATCCGACAAAATGTTTTCGTCTGTTCTTGCCGGATTTATTAAAAAATCGCTTTCTTCGATAGATACCTTGATTACCCCTGCATCAACCTGATCCTCATTCACGATGGTAATACCCAACGAGAGATTCTCCCTTATCTCAATGGATGGAGGCGGAGTTGTGCTGGATATCTTTAATCTTGGGTAGAACCCACACACTTTAAACGTGCAAATACCTGCCTCTAATGGTCTTTTGCTCGAGCACTTTCCCACACTGCAAGAATAGACTGCTTCGGAATAATTTGCCAGGTAGAAGCTGTTTTCCCCAGTGCCCAATTCTTCCTCTGGGTAGAGCGTTAGATACTCTTGTGAACTATCGCTAGATGCGCGCAATCCGTTTATTTTCGAAATTACAGCGCCTTGTCCCGTACAATAAGTTAATGTTTCGAATCCGCCAACCCGTTTTATCTCTATTTTCAGGTCGTCCTTGGCCGCGTTGGTTTGCGGAATGAAGAACCCAAATTCATACTCAAATACCTCTTTATGCCCATCCCTCAAATCCGGATCCCCCACTATGGGATCTGCTTCTTCATTTACATACTCATAGCAGCCATCCCGGGCATCATCTAGCGGGTAGTACATGGAAAAGCTAATCGAAACGAGTACAAGCAGGATCATTATCAATCCATTTTGCATTTTCATAACCCTGTACCTCTCTTGTTAGACCAGCCGGAAGTTAACCAGCCCAGCCAGATATACGTCGCCATCATGTCATAGTGGGATGAAATGCGATTATTAAATCATTTTTTGATTTTTATATGCATAGACATTTTTATTCAAGATTTTTGTGTGGCTGTAAACAATAATGTTCACTTCAGATATTTATAAATTCAAAAAACTATACAAATTACCGATAGCTTCATTAATGTGTATCCACATAATACACATAAGTGGTGATATGGCAAACATGACACTATCCATTCCTGAAGAGCTATACCGGGAGATGCAGAGCCATTCGGAGATAAAATGGAGCGAAGTGGCGCGGCAGGCATTCGAGCTGAAGATACGGGAACTGCACTGGATGGATGAGGTGCTGCGGAGAAGCGAACTTTCCGAGGGGGATGCGGAGCGGATAGGCCATAAGGTGAAGCACGAAATCGCCAAACGATTTCTGAAAAAAGGGCATGGTGGAACATGAAACTCAGGTTAATCGTTAATACGAACAGGATAATCGCCGCGCTGGTCCGGGATTCCACGTCAAGGAAAATATTATACCATGCTGATTTCGAATTCCTTGGAATCCGTTTCAGTGACCTGGAGATTGGCAGGCATAAGGCCGTTATCCTTGAGAAAGCGAAAATCAGCGATGCGGAATTCGACAAAATCCTCGCCAAAATAACCTCAAGAATCGTTTTCCTCGATGATGAACTGATTCTCCTGCGTATGGAAGAAGCCGGTAAAATAATGTCACATATCGATCCGGATGATGTGCCGTTCATAGCGGCTGCACTTGCCGCCGGAACCGATATCTGGAGTGATGATATGCATTTCACGAAACAGAAACGAATAAAGGTCTGGAAAACCGCGGATTTGGTGGAACTGCTGAAAGAATAGTGCTATCCGCCTGCTTTGACTCTCTTGCAGAACATGCACACGCTCCCGGAGCAGGGCTCTCCGCAGGATGAGCATTCACTGAGCGGCCTTGCCTTTCCGAATTGCATCCGCAATCCCTCTTCCATGTCAAAGAACGCGTTCACCACCTTGAATTTCGTTCCCGGATACCTCACTTCGGTGTCGTTGAGCATCTTACGGACGTGGCTGCGGAATGCAAAGCGCGCATAAGGGCATTCGACATGCTCGATGTCGATTCCCTTGAGCATCGCGTATATCGCGTTTTCCCTCTCCGGGCTGAGCATCAGGGGGCGTATCCTGCGGACGAAGCGGTCGCTTTTCATCAATGGTTCGCTGAGCCTCGCGAGCCTGGCCGGCTCGTTCCGCATGATGTTCATGAGCACGGTCTGCGCCATGTCGTCGAGATTATGGCCGAGGGCAAGCTTGGTCGCCTTGGCCTGCCTTGCGCCCTTGTTGAGCAGGTATCTCCTCAAAACCCCGCAGTGCGTGCAAGGCAAGGCGGCGGGTTCATTGTCATCCGGACCCATCTTCCCGCGTGCCATCGCTTCATCGAGCGTCTTTCCGGTCTCCGTATCGAACCTGAGGATGACCTGCTCGATGCCGAGCTTCCCGCACTCTTTTTTAGCGATGCCGAGTGTCCGCGCCCGGTATCCTTCGATTCCCTCGTCTATTGTAATCGCGACTATCTCGAACGGAAGGTCTTTCCGGAGCTCGGCAAGGGAATGCAGCAGGACCGTGCTGTCCTTCCCCCCGGACAAGCCCACGGCCACGCGGTCGCCTTTCTTCAGCATCTGGTGCACGCTGACGGTCTTGCGGAACCTCTTGTCGAACATACGGATGAAATGCCCCTCGCAAAGGTGCTTCTGGGCATAGTGCAGGAATATGGCGGGTTCTTTCCCGCAGAAACAGAGCGCGCTGGCACCGGTTTTCAATTCAGCCACCGAAAACGACCTTTATCACTTCCACTTTATCCATATCGGAGAGCGTTTTCGTGTCCGGGGCAAGCCTGCCGTTGACTTTGACGACCACCTCCTCGCGCATGAGGCCGAGTTCCTTAAGCAGCGAGCTGATATCCCCGGAGAATCCAATCTCCTGTTTCCGGTTATCGATGATGACTTCCATCCGATCAGGCCTGCATTTTTCCGCTTCGTCCAATTATCCCCGACATTGCGTCCTGCCTGACCATCTCAAGCCTGCAGGACAGTTCAAGGTTCCCCCCGGCGTCCTCAAGAATCATGCTGGAAAACGCGTTCAATTCGTCAAGCGTCTCAAGGGGGCTTCTGCGGGCCAGTTCGCGGAGCGCGCAAAGCGCATACATCCTTATCGAGGCTTGCGGGTCGAGGAGCGTTTTAAGGAGGTCGCGGCTGGTTTCCATAACCCTCCCATCCTTCTGCGCCATGGAGCTGCGGAGGGCGGTCTTGTCGTTCGTGAGGCTGACGCAAATCATGGCGGCGCTCATCCCCCGGACGCTCGGGTCGCTGTTCCCAAGGCCGATGCGCAGGCCGTCAATCATCAATGATCCGTGCTGCGCCATCGCAAAGGCCGCGCTCCATCTGACCTGCCTGTTCTGGTCATTCATGGCCTGGCAGAGCATATCCTGCGCGCAACCGGCCGGCATATCCCCCCTCTCAAGGCGGGTCGCAATAGTTAGAACCGCCTGCATCTTGTCTTCGACAGAACCGGACCTTATGGATTTTACGATGCCTTCATGCATCGGCTCCGCCGGGCGTTCCCGCAATGGAAGCCTTGCGATTCCCCTTCCCCTCATCTGCATGATGATGTAAATGGTGCGTAAGGTAAATAAGGTTTGGCGGGAAATGCAGTTCATGAAAATCGCATCCGTATGGGCACGGGAGATACTCGATTCCAGGGGCAACCCGACTATAGAAGTGGAAGTGGCGACAGAGGGCGTGCTCGGCAGCGCAGCGGCGCCAAGCGGCGCGTCTACCGGCAGGCACGAGGCGGTCGAACTCCGCGACGGCGGGAGGAGGTACTCGGGCAAGGGGGTGCTCCGCGCAGTCGAGAACGTGAACGAGCTGATCGCGCCGGCAATCATGGGCATGGACATCCTGGACCAGGCCGGCATCGACAGGTGCATGCGCGAGCTTGACGGCACGAAGGACAAGAGCAGGCTCGGTGCGAACGCGATGGTGGCGACATCGATGGCCGTTCTTCGGGCGGCGGCAGCCACCGAAGGGAAGGCGCTCTATGAGCATATCGGCGGCGATTTGCTTCCGAACCCGATGTTCAACATCATCAACGGCGGGAAGCATGCGGGGAACGGTTTGGCGGTGCAGGAGTTCATGATAATCCCGGAGGCCGGGCTTTTTTCGGACCGGCTCCGCATGGCAAGCGAGATATACTCGGTCCTCGGGAAGCGGCTCGTATCGAAATTCGGCCCCGCGGCCAGGAATGTCGGGGACGAGGGCGGATACGCCCCGCAGATTGAGAACACATACAAGGCGATCGATGAAATCCTGGGCGCCGTAGAAGAGGCTGGTTATTCGGACGCATGCCCGCTCGCAATAGACGCGGCCGCATCCTCCTTCTATGACGAGAAGGCCGGAGCCTACAGGATAGACGGGAAGGAAATCCGGGAGCCGGACATGATTGACTACTACGCGGACCTGGCAAAAGCATATCCGATCAGAAGCATCGAGGACCCGTTTTTCGAGGAGAGCTTCGAGGCGTTTGCCGCGCTCCGGAAATCCGTGCCGAATGTCCAGGTGGTGGGCGACGACCTCGTTGTCACGAACGTCTCGCGCCTCAGGCAGGCAATCGATATCGGCTCGATATCCGCTTTGCTCCTCAAGGTGAACCAGATAGGCACAATCAGCGAGGCGATGGAGGCGGTATCGCTCTGCAGGGAGAACAACCTCAACATCATCGTCAGCCACCGCTCGGGCGAGACCGAGGACACGTTCATCGCGGATTTCTCGGTGGGAATCAACGCCGGGCAGATTAAGACCGGTGCACCGGCCCGCGGCGAGAGGACCGCCAAGTACAACCAGCTCCTGCGGATTGAGGAGCGGCTCCTGGTCCAGCAGATGTGAAGCCCCGCGCGATGCCATCGAATGGCCTTAGCGGGAAACGGTGCGCGGCGGCAATTGGAAGGCTTAAAAAAGTAGGTATACAACTGCTATACAAGCACAGCGACGAGTGAACCCAATGGTAGAAAGGAAGCCAAATCCTACTGACGCGAAGACCTACTACCAGCAGGGCAACGACTA
>JAGVPF010000019.1 GCA_020052325.1 archaeon | reverse complement strand
CGGTCGACGCCCTCATCGCAATCGTTGAAAAAGAGAACCACGGCAAGCCCTTCGAGCGCCTCACCTTGCCTGCCGAGCTCTCGAAGCGCCCGATTATTTGAAATTCCTTTTTAAGTTTTCCCAAAGTAATCCTGTCCTATGGCGGGCTCAGCGTTCAGACTCAATCCTACCCACGCGTCTTGCGAGCCCTGCCAGTCAAGATTCCGCTCTGCGAACCTGGTCGAAGCCAGCCTGACCATGCTCGGCCGCACGTTCACAACCGATATCCGGGAAGGGGCAACCACGAACGAGCTTATCGAGAAGGTGGCCCGGGAGAACGGCGGCGAGGTCTCAAAGCGATATTACCCAGAATTCAAGACCTGGGAGATAGTGTCGGTCCGCATCGGGGACATGGCGCTTGTCAAATCCTCAGAATCCGGCATCCATTTCTCGCTAGGCGAAGCCGGCATCCCGATGGCGATGACGCAGGAGCAGGGGATTGTTTTCCCGAATGCAGAAGAGCTCAGAATCGGCCGGAACACGCGGAATATCGCCCTTTGGACGACCTCGGCAAATTTCGACCCCGGGAACATCGCGGACATAGACCGCATGTACTCCTCTCGTGGAGGGGCCGTCCTAAGCAAGGACGCGCGGGACGAGGTTTCCAAGGCGCATGGCGGCGTCCGGAGCGGCAACGGAATCCTTCTCGAAGAGAACATCCTCGTGCTGAACAAGGACACGGGGGAGATACTTACGGTCGCGCAGCATGCCGCGAGGGAGCCAGAACCGCTCCCATTCGCCCCCATGCCGGTCCTGGTCTCATCTCCGGCCTATGTGGATATCCAGCCAGCAAGCCGCGAACCGGTCCGATACGACCCTGCCCTCTTCGATGCCTTCCGCAGCCGGATGAACGACGCAAGCTCCTTGATCATCAAGACATTCGACGGCTCGATAGCCGATTCGGTCACGGTCCGGTTCAACCCGTTCTCGCAGGATATCCGGGAAACTGCCCTTTCCGCATTGCCGCAGGCAATGGATGCGAGGGCTTCCAGTTACCCCCGGCTCCAAAATCCCGCAAGCGCCCCGGCGCAAAGGCTTTCATTCTGCATGCTGGCTTTCGGCAGCATCGTGCCGTCAGCTGCCTCCCGCCTATCCCCGGTACAGCCCGCCAATCCCCGTTCTTCAGCCTCATTAAAACAAGCCGATTCCGGGGCAGCCCCCCTCGCGAATCCGGGTGCATCCTCCTGCGATGCCATTCCAGCGCTGCGGCAGAAAAAACCCGCGTCCGGCAAGCAGGAAATCCCCGCGACGCCCTCATTCGAATCCGCTTATGCCGCCTGGAAAGCCTCCC
The DNA here is from genome assembly GCA_020052325.1 of archaeon. GTDB lineage: Archaea > Micrarchaeota > Micrarchaeia > Anstonellales > Bilamarchaeaceae > Bilamarchaeum. The sequence goes on along the minus strand of JAGVPF010000019.1, from coordinate 4,069 downwards.
GTTTCAGCCGGGCAAGGCTTGATGTCCCGACCGGATTCCAGGCGCTTGAAAGGCCGCGTAAAAAGAAGCGCCGGAGGAACGGTATTGCGCATGCCCGGGAAATGCTCCGGGAAAAAATCCAATCCACCCTCAATCTCACAGCCCGGCTTCTGTCAATCCTGAGGCTCATGCGGAAAACAGCGGCGAAGGCCGCTCAGAAACCCGAATCAGAATCCTCTTGCATCCGGAAAAAGCAAAATGCCCAAACCCTCCGGCATAACCTCCGTGACAAGAGCCCGAAGCGGTCCGGGACTGAAAATGCGAAGGGGCCGAGACCGGAAGGCCCGTCAATCAAGGAAATACGGGGCATGCGAAGAAAGGGGCATCCCGCCCCCCGTTCAATGCCAGCATCCGGCCATTCCCCATTCAAAACATCAAAACCTGCCCGAAAGAAAGCATCCGTCATGAGCCAGCGCGCTACCAGAAAACGCATGGCAGCCCCGAAAGCAAGCTTCCAATATGCCCGGGCTTTCCGCACCCCCCGGACCGCATGGGCCCGTGCATCACTGCCCGGGGCGGGCAGAAAGAAGAAGCTCCCCTCGCACATCCTTTGGGAGATGCTCGGCATTCACTGGAAGAAGCGGGGCAGGAAATTCAGGATGAAGAAGAACAGCGCGCCGTAGCTTATCGCATTCACAATCATCTTGTTCTTGACATTGACGTCTATTATCCTGTACCCGTCAAACAGCGGTATCGGGAGGATATTCACGGTTCCCACGACAAAATTCAGCGCCACGCTCAGGCCGAGTATGACGTATATGAACTGGAAGGCCGGATTCGAGTACCTAGAGAACAGGAAATCCTTGCTTAAGAGATAGAACTCGACGCCCAGTTTCCCCTGTTCGTTGGTTTTCCGGACGACCTCGCCCTTGTTCGTGAGAATCCTCACATCCTCATCAGCCGGCAGGCTGAAGGATGTCCAGTTGATGGAATCCGCGGACATCCCGTTTATCTCATACACCATCGTCCCTTCCGGAAGCGGGTGGGTTACATTCGTGGAGTTGTAGTGGACATACAGCACGCCTTCGCGCAAGTCGGCGCTCACCATGAAGAAAGCCATGAACAGGAAGAATGACGCGACGGCGGCGAGCATGTTTGCCGTCGGCCCTGCGACAAGGACGCGCGTCTGCCTGGTCCGTTCGGCCTTCTCAAGCTTCTTCTCATCCGGTTCAACGAAGGCGCCAATGGGAATAATCCCGAAAAGCACGATGCCGGATGATAAAAGCGGGATTTTCGCTATCCTTGCCAGGACCGCGTGCGCGCCCTCATGCACAATCATGACTATCGCAAGCGCGAGGATACCCTCGAAAAACGGCAGGTTGATTCCCGGAAGGAGGATATCCCCGCCGGGGCTTATCTTCGATATCGCATCGGATCCGAAAAACAGGCTCGTGACAAGCGCCTTGAATATCACGACTCCGTAGTACACGATGCCAAACAGGATGAGCAGGAACAGCCCGCCGAAAAGCAGGATGCCCCCTATCAGCAGGAAGCCCATGTCGGCGCTCCCGCCAACGCTTTCAGCGGCTGAAGCGCCCGTGCTCCCTATTCCGACAACGAAAAGCAGGAATGAAAGTGCAACTGGCGCGACGAACCTCGAAAGCACTATGAGGATGGCAAATCCGCAAATCAGGCTTTTCCAGGACGTGTTCTTACTCATGAGCTTCATGCTGAGAAGCCCGTAGGCTATCGTGGCCCCCACATCCGCCATGAAATTGAACGCCTTCTCGTTTTTTGCGACGCTTTCGATGATTTCTATGCCTTTGCGGCTTTTGAGAAGAACAAGCCCTATTTCGCTTGGCATTTTGTATCTCTTGATGAATATCTGGTTCAGGGCTATCATCTCGGCTGCGACCAGGAGGAATTTCCAAAGCCCCGGGATGTCCGTCTGGAAGACAATGTAGTAGAAAAGCCCAAGGGCTATGGCTATCAATAAGAGAAGAACAATCATGGAGAAAGATTGGATGTCAGGGATTTTAATAGCTTTGGCGGGATAAAAAAACATGGCGGAACTCTATTGCGATATCTGCGGCAAATCGCCTGTCCGGGCCCAAATCCTGCTCGAAGGGGCGAAGCTCCTAGCATGCGGCCCATGCATGCGCGGCGGGAAGGTGCTGCACCGGTTCGATGATCTGGGTGCGCCTGTGGCAAGGCCGGCTTCCGCAGCATCGGTCGAGACCAGCGAGGAATTCGTCGAGAATTTCGGGAATGTGATTAAGGCGGCGCGGGAGAAGTCCGGCCTTCCCATTGCAGTTATCGCCGAGCGCGTGAAAGAGCAGGAAAGCTACCTGCAGGGCCTAGAGCACGAGCGGTTCATGCCGACTGTGGAAGTCGCGCGCAAGCTCGAGAAGGAGCTGGGCATCAAGCTCGTTGAAAAGACCAAGTCGGTCGCCGGCCCGGCCGCATCAGGCCCAAAAAGCTTTGTCCCCCCCACGCTTGCCGATATGGTTGAGGCGAAAAAGAAAAAAGGGAAGTAGCGCGGCATTGCTGGCGCTCCGGGTGAATGGGGGATGGGAGTCGATTTGGGGGATTTGGCCATCAAGCATTCGATAGGCCTCGATTCGCTTTCGAATAAAATCGTGGCCATAGACGCCTTCAATATCCTCTACCAGTTCCTCTCCTCGATACGGCAGGAGGACGGCACTCCACTCATGGATTTCAAGGGCAATGTCACCGCCCACCTCTCCGGGCTCTTCTACCGCAATGTGCGGCTGCTTGAAGGCGGCATCAGGCCGGTCTATGTTTTCGACGGAAAGGCCCACAGGCTGAAGGAACGCGTGCAGGGGGAACGGGCGGAAGTGAAGCGGCAGGCCGAGGCGAAATGGAAGGCCGCCCTCGAAGCGGAAAAATTCGAGGACGCAAAGAAATTCGCCCAGGCCACATCGAGGCTGACGGGGGCGATGATAGAGGAAAGCAAGCAGCTCCTCGATGCGATGGGCATCCCGACCATACAGGCGCCCTCGGACGGGGAGGCGCAGGCCGCGATGATGGTCCAGCAGGGCCTTGCATACGCAACAGCATCGCAGGATTATGACGCGCTCATGTTCGGCTCCCCCCTGCTTGTCCGCAACCTCTCGATAACAGGCAGGCGCAAGGTGCCCCGCCAGGACCGCTACATCCTGGTGGAGCCTGAACTCATCGAGCTCAAGGAAACGCTCGCGTCGCTCGGAATCGACCGGAGCGGCATGGTGCTGATAGGAATACTCCTCGGGACCGACTTCAACGAAGGCGTGAAACGCGTCGGGCCAAAGACCGCGCTCAAGATAGTGAAGGAGCATAAGTCGCTCGAGGCGGTCACCGCATATGTCAAGGAAAAGTACGATTACCAGTTCGAGGTCGATGCCGAGGAGGTGCTGCACCTCTTCCTCGACCCCCCATACTCTCCCCCCGAAGAATTAAAGTGGAGGCCTATTGACCCCGAGCGCGTCATGAAGATGCTCGTTTCCGAGCACGATTTCTCGGAGGAGCGCGTCAAGAGGACGATTGAAGGCCTCCAGAAAATCACGAAGGAGCGCTCGGCGCAGAGCAAGCTCGACCAATGGTTCGGCTAATCAGCGTTCGGGCAAATCGACAAGGTCAATCCAGCCGTCATCGCCCTGCCGGAGCATCCTCCTCTCGACAAGGTCTATTACGGTCGAAGCGGCGCCATATTTCGTCGGCCCGCCATCAATGACAAGACCCACGCCCTTCACAATGGCCCCGTCGACATCATCGAGCTTAGTGGGGGGCGGCTGGCCCGTAAGGTTCGCGCTTGTAGTGACAATCGGCCTTCCAAAACGCATGCACAGCGCCTGGCAGAATACGGAATCCGGTATTCGTATTCCGAGCCGGTCGGTTTCAGAAGCCGGAAGCTCCCTGCTTTTTTTCAGGATGAACGTGTATGGGCCCGGGAGGTATTTCCTTAGGATGATGTCTTCCCACACGCCTGTTTCGCAGTAGTAGTCCACCATTCCGAGGTCCGAGACCATCACCGAAAGCGGCTTCTTTCCGGTTACTCCCTTCGCCTTGCGGACCTTCTCAACTGCCTCTT
>JAGVPF010000178.1 GCA_020052325.1 archaeon | reverse complement strand
CGGGATTGTCAGCGGAAGGTCAGCGCGGAAATACGTCCCGTTCGATACCTTCGCTTCCACCCTTTCCACGCGAAGCTCTCTTGGCGCCGCGAGCTGGATGATGAAATCCGACCCTTTGGTCATGTTTACTGGAATAGCGGTTATGACGACCGTTTCCCCCCCTATATATTCCAGCTTGTCTGTGGAGAGCTCCATCCCCTCCCCTTTCCCCTGCTCCTTGTATGTGTCAGTGTCTATCGTCGGCGTGTACGTGAAAAACGTTTCGTTGTCAGCCACGTCCGCGCCTTTCTCGATGGCCTTTGCCTTCACCGTCCATTTTCCGAAGCTGGTGCCATCAATCTGAAAACAGCCTGTGAACGCCCCATCGTTGGCAAACCTGTCGCACCCTAGCCCGTCATCGGTAAGGTTCAGGCCTATATCATCCTTCGTGTAAGGATCGATTTCGTTGACAACCCACATGAACCCTGCGAATACGATGAGAATCACGAACATCGGCCGGAACTGCTTGAACATCACCGTGTTCATCCTGGGGAGGAACTCCATCTGCTCCTGCATGATGCGGTCCATCTTCTTCTTGTCGTTCGCGTTCTGGGCCTTCTTGAACTCCTCATTCAGGCGCTTGGACTCGGCCTGCATGGCCTCCATCTCGCTCTTGTCTATCAGCTTGCCCTGCACGAACTTGGTAATGCCTGCGTAAACTAGCGCCAAAAATCCGACTAAGGCCGTGAAAATTTCGATAACCATCGGTAGGAGTTATATTCGGAAAAGTTAAATACCTTTGGCGGGCTCTTCATACGCAATGGCCGACGAACTCGATGCGGGCACGAAACTGGAGATTTACAAGCTCGTCCTTGGCAGGTACAAGAACCTGATTAGCGAGAAGGAATCCCTATCCATATCCGAAATCCGCCAGAGGGCCTCGCCTTATATCGAGTTCATCAGGAAAAAGCGCGAGGAAATGCTCAAAGACATCGTCCCATACGACCAGCGCCAGCATTTTTTTCTCGCGGCCGAGCGCGCGATGGATTACGTCCGCAGGATAAAGACGTGCGAGTTCTCATTCACCTTCTATATGGATTTTGCGGAGATGGAAAGCCTGAGGGTCGCAACCGCGATGGACAAGGCCATCCTCCTAACCGCCCTTCTCCGCTCGTTCGAATCGGAAGATGCGCGCGTGCTTGTAAGCAGGAAGGGGCGCGCGTTCGTGAAGTTCTCGCATAAGGGCTCCCCGTACCTGTTCGCCCCGGAAAGCGGCTCCCTTCTTATGGGGGATGACGCCATGAAACTCCTCTCTGATGACCCGATTGCATATTGTTTCAACGATTTGATATATGAAAACTACGAAGAGCAGTAAAAAACAGTGGATTTTCCTATCTATAGTGGCAATGAGTGGACTTTAATGCCATGTTTTAGTTGATACTAGTGGTATTTTGTAACTTCTCTCCCGTATATTTTATATACATTTCGGCTCATTCTTTGTTTGGGAGAGGAAAGAAATGGTAGTAAAACCAGAGGTGGGGGAAATGTCCGTCCGCAGGCTCGCAGCAGGGCGCAACGAAAGAAGCGTAAGCAAGTTCCTAAGGAAGCTCGATGACTTACTGAAGGATTCGAGCCTCGCAGAACCAAGAAGCGGAATCGAGGAAGTCGGCAAGAAAACAAGCGCCAATATCGAGCGCTTGAAAGCCAAGGTCGACTCCGCGCGTTTATTCATATCCGAAGTGGAAAAGATGAAGGCGCAGGGCCTTCTTGACGAGCAGACCGCCAATGCGGAATCCCTTCCGGCCAATACCGTTTTATCCCTGGCCGCAATGCTTGAATCAGCAGCCCAGAGGGCCAAGCTCGCGGAGAACTCATACCCGCTAAGAAGGGTCAACATCGCAGTGCAGGTCCTTGCGGGCCACATTGAGCTGCCCCTCATTTCGGCGACGCGCTATCCCAAGGACGATGCCCGCCTCAAGGACAGCATGATCCAGTCGAGGCATTCCCAGGCGCTCAGCGTGCACGAAGATGTATGCAAGGCCCTTGAAGGAGTCATAGAGGTTCTCGGGATAACTACCCCCGAATCCCCCCGCCTCTCCTGATTACATCGCGGTTCCTGACCTGGTCCCTGATTTTCTCCGCAAGCAGCTTGAACATGTGCTCGTACCTCTCATAGGAGAACTCGAAAAGCCAGGTCTCCAGGCCGCCTTTCTTGGACTGGATGTCCGCCGGAAGCTCCCCGTCCCTCCTCATGGTCCAGATGACGTCTTCAGTATCCCTGATTGTTCTGCGCGAGGAGCATATGCGCCTGAGCATCTGCATGTTGTCGAGGTCCTCCATGCTGACCCTGACCCCGCCGTTCTCTTTCTTTGCGAGCGCTTCGTATACCTGCTGCTGGTAGGCAGGGTGTACGTTCTCTATGAAGTTGAGGACGAAGTCCGTCATGTCCAGGACCTGCGGAGGATAGAGGTCCTTCCCCATCGAATTGAGTATGAACCGCGCCCTCATGTCCGAGAGCCTCATGTCCTTTGCATCTACGATGATGATGCTGGGCTCGAGGCCGATATCCAGGTCTCCGCTGTCGCCGCGCAGCCTACGCGTTATCGACTTCCGAATCAAATCCACCGTGAGCTCGTTTGAAGGCATGTCCACCCAGTATGCCAGGTGGCCCCCGTTCATCGGGAGGACCGTTCCGTGCTCCTTGCTGAGGTCGCCCATCGCCTGGGCCACGCTTGTGAGGACATTGTTCGCCCTTGCCTTGCCTATGAATGTGTTGAACGCGCTCATTCCGAAATTGCCCGAGAATATCGCGGCATAGCCTTTCGATGTGCCCTTCCATTCCGGGTGGTCGCTTACGAAACGCAGGAGCGCTTTCGCCTCTTCCTGCTTGGCATTGAGCTTGATTTCGACGTATGAGCCGCTGTCCTTGCCCGTCGCTTCTGTTTTTGTGAGGTTGGTGAAGAACGACGACTCCACTTCCGCGCGGCCTCCGTTGTTGCCGCGGAAGCTTTTTGGAAGCGCATCATAGAACGCTATCTCCCTGTTCTCCAGGTTCCGGATCTCTTCGTGGATGAATCCCTCGCGCTCGCTTGCGCGGACTTTCCTCGGTTCTGAAAGCGAAACGCTGCATGCCACGACCATCTCAGGGTGGCGGAGGACCCTCGAGAACGCCTCGAGGTCGAGGTCAAACCTTTCCACGCCGCCGCTGCCCCGCGGCACGTCGAGTGAATATGTGAATGCGCTGAGGTCCAGCCCTTTCCTGGCGATTTTCCAGGCGCCCCTGAACACGTCGCCCAGGCAAGATTCCTCGCCGAATTTCTTTTTCATCTGGGCCGTGACATCCTTGCCGCCCATTATGAAAATGCCTTCGTCTGATGTGGGGGACACCCGAATCAGGTCCACCTTGGCCATGTCGAACCCGTCCATGGCGCACATCAGGCTCGTCGCGCGGTCTGCCACGCTCCAATACGCCTTCATGGCCATCTCTCCGGCCTGGTCCATGCCGCCGAGCTTGTTTATCGGGTTCTGCCTTGACTTGTCGATAAGCCCGACGACCATCTCGAATCCGCTGCCGCCGACTTCCATGATTGTCGGCTCTATCGTGACCAGGTACCTGTGCAGCTTCTTCTCTTCCGCACCCTGGGGGTCGCAGACGATGACCGGGCTGGCCTCGATCTGGAGGGAAGCGGCCTTCCTGAGGGCGACCTCGATTTTCCTCTCCGAAGGTGTGGGCTCGGTGCAAACCTGTCCGCCGACAAGCCTCCCTCTCCTGTTGGTGTTCATGCCCTCTGACCTCCTTTGTTCTTGGCCTGGCCGCTCATATACATGATTATATATGTCTGATAACATTTATAAACATGCTTTTTTACTAATTCCAACATCTTTTTCTATGACGATGGCTACCCCGTAGCAATTTTCGTAAGTGCAGGTGTATTATTATGGATTTCCAGCTATTTAAGCATTTCGTTAATCAGCGTTACGTCTATAAGCGAAGTCACGCAATAGGCACACCAAAACCCTGCCAGATGGCAAACCCGAAGCCCTGCCAGCAGGCGTTG
>JAGVPF010000159.1 GCA_020052325.1 archaeon | reverse complement strand
TAGTGAAGGCCCCGGGAACCGCGGCCAAGGCGGGCGAAGGCCACTTCCGCGTAACGGTTGATGATGCGGTCCCGTCGACGCTCACGACCAAGACATACCTGATTAGCGGGCTTTCGGCCGGTTCCCACAGGGTCAAGGTCGAGCTCCTGAACAACGATAGGACAATGTATGTCCCGGCGGTCGTCAAGGAAGTGTCTTTCACGATAGAGCGGGAGAAGCCGAAGGAGTACGTGCCAGTTGATTACACGGTCACGATTACTGACAAATACACGCCGTCTTCGCTGACTGTCAAGGTCGGGGACAGGGTCACATGGACCAACAACGCCTTGATGCCCCACACCGCGACCTGCTACATAAGCGGGCAGAAGAAGTTCGACACCCAGACGCTGGCCCCAGGCAAGAGCGCCACAATCGCCATGACCGAAATCATGGAATGCGAATACTACTCGCAGATCTTCAGGGCTCTTACCGGCACGATAAAGGTCGAGAGCAACGGCACAGGAGTCGAATGATTCTTTCTTTTTCCGCATTTTTTTCTTGTTTTTTATTTAATATTCTATTTCAACGTTCCCCTTCTTTATCCATACCTGGCACGCCAGGCGGTTCCTCCAGGAATTCGGCAGCCCGGCCCGGTGGAGCGTTTCGATTTCCTTCTGGGTCTTCGGGCTCACGTTCTCCTCGCCTGAGAGGACGACGCAGGCGCACATCGGCGTGCTCCCGTCCTCGCATGCCTGGGGAAATGCGGTATTGTCCCAAAGGTATTGAAGTATGGCAGAGCCGTCGGGCACATCCAGCTCGACCTTGTCGTTCCGGACAATCAGTTTGGCCATTCCGCGTTCACTCCGCCCCTGCCGCCCCCTGTTCCGGCTCCTCGTCGGTGAAAAGCTTCGTCTGCTTGATGTTCTCAAGCGTCTTCCATTTCTGGCGTATGAATGGCTCGAGGGACTTCCTTTTTTCCTTGTCTTTCAGCGCGGCCCTCGTCTTGGGGTCGCCCGGATATCCGCTGCCGAAATCGCATGTGGCCTTCCGTATCTCCTCAATCTTCTTGTCGCGCATGATTTTCGCGCAAATGGAGGCGGCCGCCACAATCGGATAGTTCTCGTCGGCCTTGTGCTCGGCCTCGAACTTTTTGACGCCGAACTTCTCCATCCTTTTCCGGAAAGTCCAGCCGTAGCGGTCCGGCATGTCTATCATCGTGTCCCCATCCCCGAGCTTCTTGATGAGGTCTGCCATGGTCTTGGCCTCTATGTCGTTTAGGGACATCGTGTCCATCAGCCCGTTCAGGTCGCCCGCGCTTATTTCGACCCACCTGAAAGTGACGAATTTCTTGAGTTTCTCGTACGCCTCCTCGCGCTGGGCAGCGGTCAATGCCTTGGAATCCTTCGAGGCGAGCTTCTTGAGCAGCTTCTCGTCGTCCCGCCTGCAGGATGCGCAGCATACGACAAGGGGGCCAATCACCGGCCCCCGCCCGGCCTCGTCGATTCCGGCTATTATCGAGAGCATGTGCTACATGGTGATAGAAAGATAATATAAAACGGATTCAGAGACGTAGAATGAGGGGATATATGAGAGAATAAAAGGGAAGCGCGGATTCGGAGGAAAATAAGGCGGAAGGGGAAAAAGCCTTCAGTAGCTCATGTTCCTTTTTTCAACGATAATGAAGTCGCCGACAGCAAGCACGCTCTCGTATGGGATGTGCACCATGCCGTCTTCCTTCTTCATCTTCGCCGCAGTGCCGCTGTCGGGGTTCGGTTCGACAATCATGCTTTCGATTTTGCCGCTGACCTCGTTGACTTCGATGTCCACAAGCCTGCCAAAGTCGTCCCCTTCGTTGGTAACCAATTTCTTTCCTGAGAGTTGTCTTGCTATAAGGTATTTGGCCATTGTACCACCAATAAACGCTGTTGTATGCGAATTTGCAGTTCATGTTTATAAATATTGTTATGACGGCGAAAACACAGGAAAACAACGCTCATGACTTGAAATCGAGGGTGTGCAGCCGCCCGCTTTTCAATTCAAAAACAGGCACGAGCGCAGGGGTGGGGACATGCCCCTGCTTGATCTGGAAGTCCGTCCTGTCCTGGAACGTCCCTGAGTTTATGGCAAGCGTCCCGCGGTACTGCGTGTAGCCGTTCTTGTGCACGTGGCCGCAGTGGAACACGTCGGGCGGCTCCTCTATGACCATGTAATCCACATTCTCCGGAATAATCAGGTTCCCCCCGTATATCGGGGAGAGGTGGCGCCGCCTGAGGTATTCCACCATGACCTTTTCCGGATGCATGTAAGAGGCGCCGGGGATGTTCGCTATCATGGAATCGATGGATGTGCCATGGTAGACGAGGTGCTTCACGCCCTCGATGGAGAGGCTGGACGGGTTCCCAATCGCCGTGATGTCGCAGGCCGTGAGGTCTTTCCCGAGGGCCGGCTGCGGCTCCCCCCGCCGGACGGCGTCGTGGTTGCCCGGCGCGGCTATAACTTCGACGTAGTCAGGCAGGTCGTTCACGAAGTCGTCGAACATCATGTACTGCTGGAAGATATCCTTCACGACGAGCTCCTTCTCCTGGTTTGGATAGATTCCTATGCCATCCACGATGTCGCCCGCGATTAGGACATACTTTACTTTCCCGGCAAGCTCGCGCGCGTCCCCGTGCCCGTGCAGCCATTCGCTGAAGGACTTGAGGTGCTTTCCCAGATGGTACTTGCTCCCGAAGTGGAGGTCTGAGAGGTAGGCGACTGCGACATCCGCCTCCGAGCGCTTCTTTTCCCGGATGACCGGGAGCTCGGGCCACTCGATATCCTCTACGATGATGTACGGCTCGAGAACCTTGCCCGTGATGGCGATTATGTCATCTTTGAGCACGGATTTCGCCTTCTCGAGTATTTTCTCGTTGAAACGGGACTGGGACACCACAACCTTGAACGTGCCGGTCATGTCCTCGACCTCG
>JAGVPF010000061.1 GCA_020052325.1 archaeon | reverse complement strand
GCCTTGAAGTCGATTATCAGCGGATACGCCGTGTAGCCGCAGATTATCAGCTTCGGCTTTTCCTCAAGCGCCCTTTTCCGGATTGCATCATAATCCAGCGCCTCGGTCTTCTTATCGACCGTATATGCGCAGGGCTTGAACCATTTGCCCGAGAAATTAACGGGCGAGCCGTGGGTGAGGTGGCCCCCATTTGCAAGGTCGAGGCCCATGAACCTGTCCCCGACCTCGAGGAAGGCGAAAAACGCGGCGATATTCGCAGACGCGCCGGCATGTGGCTGCACGTTCGCATGCCCGACATTGAACAGCTTCTTTGCGCGCTCGATGGCGAGCAGCTCAATCTCATCGACAAAGGCATTGCCGGCATAATACCTTTTCTTCGGGTACCCTTCGGCATACTTGTTCGTCAGCACTGAACCGGTCGCTTCCATGACCGCTTTGCTGGCGTAGTTCTCGGAGGCAATGAGCCTCAGGGTCTTCTTCTGGTAGTCCAGCTCCTTCTCAATCAATCCGAAAACTGCGCTGTCAGTTTGCTTAAGCGACATGATACGACCTCCCAAACCGGAAATCGCCACAAATCATTTTAAATCAATCGAGCATACTCAATAACATTTCGACTTCTGCCGAGGTCGCATAACCTGGTAGTGCGCACACAAGAGTTTTCGGTCTTGAATTCCGGGTTTCGTTTTCAACGGAACTGGAAAAAGAAAACCGGAAACTGACTTGGCGCAGGCCTGGAATTCCGCCTTTTTGTTAAAGGCGGCCCAAAACTTCCAGCAAGCGTGTTCCCTCGTGGATTAGGTGTTCAAATCACCTCCTCGGCGATTCTTTTCTTAATCCAAACGAGGAGGGCATGACCGATTCGCCGGTCATTCAACCTCCTCGGCGTTTTTTTCCACAAGCTGTCAGAGAACGGCATACTGTTCTCTGCACACACGCGACGGTTTTTTGCCGTCACTCGTGTCGCCTTCGGCTCGCATCAATTTGAGAGAGGGGCAATAACCGGTCCGCCCCCCATTCAATCCCTTGGCGATTTTATTGACTAATTATGGACTAGGCCCGCATATGTCTAGCGGCGCATCAATGCCGCGGCAGCGCCGAATAGGATGAACCCCGGCGCGCAGCAGAGGTTCAGGCCGGCCCCCCGCGATTCGAGTTCCCTGCCCGCCGTCTCAAGGCATGAGCCTCCGCAATCATGATAACTGTTATCGCCCATGCCCGTTATGATGCAATCCTGCGATGCCGCGTCCCATGCACCGCCACTTGCCACGCAGCAGTTTTCCTGGCACCCGGACAGCCTGCTTTCAGTGCCCTCGAACTGGGCCGATGCAAGGCCAAGAAGGATTATTAGGAACGCAAGGCGCCTCATAAGGCACCCTAATCTTCCCGAAAACTATATAAACATGCCAACATTAGTAGTTCCGAGGTGACCTCGTGAAAGTCATATTCATCATAGGCATCCTGGCATTCTTGGTGATTGCGGGCTGCACAACAACCCCGGAGTCGAAGCCGCCTGAACAGAAACCGCAGCCGCAGAAGAACCAGACGTGCCGGACGGTCACCGAAGAGGTCCCGGTCGTGAAGGAGGAGTGCGGGGAAGTCGCATACACCGAGCAGGTCTGCAGTATGCGCAAGCTCAACTACACGCAGAAAATGCTCCCTAAGGTGGACCTGTGCATCTCAGATGGGGTATGCACCGGGAAGCCCCTTGGCGACTGCCAGGGATGCGCGAAAGCCATGACCCGCTGCATTCTGCAGATAACGAACCTTGAATCGGAAAAGTCCGGCACATGGAGCGTGGGGGCGAATTACACGATGGGCACATTCGGCTTCAACAAGGACCCAATATCCCATTCAATAGGGCCCAACCAAACCTCGGACTTCGATTTCAACCAGATATACACCCCGGGCTTTCCGATAAGCTCGGCCACATGTACCCTTGCAGTCGTCTCGGAACCGAGCGCTGAAGAGTGCATAGGGCATACCCGGACAACGACCGAATGCAGGAACGTCACGAAGACCGAGAGCGTTTCGAAAGAGGTCTGCCAATAATTTTTTTCCTTTCTAATACCCAAATGGTGCTTTTGTGCTAATCAGCGTCGTGTACTCAGAAATAATGATGAAAGGGGGCAACCGCCGCCATTTCGAAAGCCTTCTCATCAACAACATCCTCGCATCGCTAAAGGGCGAGAAATTCAGGGTACGCAAGGGTTGTGGGCGCATCCTGCTCTCATCCGATTCGTTCACAGATGAGGCATTTGCGCGCGAAGCCCTTTCCAGGACGTTCGGAGTAGACGGCATCTCCTTCCCGCAGAAGGCGCGGGCTGACATCGACGCCATAAGGGATGCCGTGATGGCCGGCTCAGGAGCCCTGAAGGGGAAGGCAATCCGAGTGGATACGAAGCGGTCGGACAAGGGCTTCCCGCTCACATCGCCGCAGGTCAACAGCATCGTAGGGAAGGCGCTCGTGGAGTCCGGCTCAACGGTTGACCTTGACAATCCCGATACCACGATATCGATTGAAATCCTTCCCAAGGAAGCCCTCATCTTCACCGAGCGCTTCAAGGGGCCAAGCGGCCTTCCGGTGGGTTCCAGCGGAAAAATCCTCTCGCTGCTTTCCGGAGGCATAGACTCCCCGGTTTCGTCATGGATGATGATGAAGCGCGGATGCGTGGTCGACATGCTGCATCTGCACTCCCTGCCAGACAACCGCGGCGTCATCGATTCGAAAATGATGCGGATACTGAAAATACTGCGGGATTATTCGCCTTCGCCCCTTCGCATGCACCTGATGCCATATACCGAATTCTACAAGGCCAGCATGTCGATGAACCCGAAAATCGAGCTCGTGGTTTTCAGGCGCTTCCTCTTCCACCTGTCAAACGCGCTGGCGAAGGAGCACGGTTACAAGGGGGTCGTGAGCGGCGACAGCGTCGGCCAGGTGGCGTCGCAGACCATAGATAACATATTCGCAAGCGACGAGGCGTCCACCATCCCGGTATTCCGCCCGCTTGCAGGCCTGAACAAGCAGGAGATAATCGATATGGCGATGAAAATCGGGACCTTCGGGCCGTCCATCGAGCCCTACAAGGACTGCTGTTCGCTTGTCGCCCACAAGAGGCCCTCCACACGGGTCGGCCTTGAAGAGGCTAAAAAAGCCGATGAGGAAATGGGCATCATGGGCATTGTGGAAAAGACGCTCGCAGAGTCCGAGGTCTTCGAAATCTAATCCTTCTTCCGGATGCTGATAATCCCGAGGGTTATCTTATCTATCAGCTCCATGGACTTCCTGTGGTTGTAGAACCCGTATGCGAGGAATACCAGCGACACCGCAACCGTGGCGTATCCGACATAATGGAAGGGCCCCTCGGTGAAATATCCCATGAAGAAGAAGCCGCCCAGTATCATGCTCATGCCGGTGCGGATGTAAGCGAGGTATGTCCTCTCTTCCGCGAGCTTTGTGCGCTCGATTGCGAGCTCGTCCCGGAGAATCAGCTCCTTCCCGCCATTTTTTTCATAGGCCATGGGGAGGATATTCCGGCTCTGTTGATAAACCTTCATCCGCGCCAATGGACCCGCTCGAGCTTGATGGCCAGCCCCTTGCCCCTGTGCTGAAGCTCGCTCGCATCGATGGCCATCTCCCCCACCCCGACAAACGAATCGCCGCAGTATAATGCCACGCGCCCGCCCTTTTTCACATCTCCTATTTTCTCGAGGGCCGGAACCATTATCTGCGCGCCGCTAAGGACCGATTTCAGCGAGCTTTCCTTGATGTGCGCTTTGGGGAGGTCGATGAGCGATTCCGGTGCAATGAGCATTTTTTCCAGGCCGGCCTGCCCGTTCCTGTTTTTGGCAAGCCACACCGCGTCAATCAAGTCGGTCATCTTGTGGGATTCGTTCTCGCGGATTTTTCCGACAGCGGTCCTGCGGAGCTCCACCATCGTTGCCCCGCCGCATGCCTTTCCCATATCCTCGCACAGCGTCCGGATGTACGTGCCCGCATCCACACGCGTCTCAAAAAGTGCAAGGCGGCCGTCGAGCTCGAGCAGCCTCAGGGTGTAGACGGTCCGTTTCCTGGGGACTTTCCGCACCGCGCTTATTTTCGGCGGAGTCTGCGTGAGCACTCCGGTGAACCTTTTGAAAAGCGATTCGACATCCCCATGCCCCATGATGTTTTTGAATTTGACTATCCCCACATATGTCTTCTCTTTGCCGGCTACATACCGAAGGAGCTTTGTCGCCCGCCCGAGGGCAACCGGCAGCACGCCCGACACGTCCGGGTCGAGGGTTCCGGCGTGCCCGGCCCTGCTCGCGCCCGTTATCTTCCTGACATAAGTGGAAACCTCGTGGCTGGTCAGCCCCGGAGGCTTGTTGATGATGATGACCTTGTCGTCTATCGTAAAACCGGTCATCCTTTCCCGCCCTTTTTAGCTTTTGCCTTGACTATCCCCATCGACATCCGCAGCAGCTCATCGGGCCTCATCTTTCCGCCGTCGAGGACGGCGTTGAAAATCTTCTCGTCATCGATGTTGATTCCGTACAGCTTCATGTATCTCTTCCTGTTCTGGTCGTCGCGTGCTTTGATGTGCTCCAATGCCTTGGCGACCGTCATGCCGTCCCGCTTCGCGATGCGCTCCGCGCGAATATCCTCGGCGACCCTGACCTTAATGCGCACGTCCGCATCCACCATCCACGCGCCGAGCCACGTCGTGACCACGCAATTCCCGCCGGCTGCCTGCTCTTTGAGGGCTGCATCGAATTTCCTGTCGATATCCGGGTCCTCCGTTGCCTTCTCCTGGAATTCCATCAGGGGGATTCCCTCCTTTGCCGCCAGGTCCTTGAAAGTCGGGCAGACGAGTCGGTAGCCGAGCTCCTTTGCCAGCAGTTCGCCAAGGGTGTTCTTCCCGCTGCCGGTCAGGCCGGAAATGGCAATAATCATTTTTTCTCCCCCGCGCCTTTGCCGCCCTTCCCCTTCTTCTTGACCTGGCCCATGACGAATCCGAGGCCGAGGTTG
>JAGVPF010000045.1 GCA_020052325.1 archaeon | reverse complement strand
GTGGCGCAGGACGATGCGCTCCAATTTTATGCCGAATGCGAGTTGCGAGGTCACCGATAGCCGGCCATAATTCCGGTCTCCGGGCTTTGCCGCCATCTTCTGCGCGAATTCCTTCTGGACCATCAGGACCGCATGCTCGAATTTCATTCCTGCGAGGCGGAATACTATGTCGGAGGATATGTAGTATGGGATGTTTCCGACCGCCACATCGAATGGCGGCGGTTCGCATTCGAGGAAATCGGCCTCGATGATATCGACCAGGGCCGTGCCGTCAGCGCGCGGAGGGTACTTTCCCCTAAGCATCGCGGCAAACCGCGGATCCTTCTCGATTGCAATCAGTTTTTTCGGTTTTTGCGCCAGGACCGCATCGGTCAGGCGTCCATCGCCCGGGCCGATTTCGAGCACGGTTTTATTCTCGGGATTGGCGAGTTTCGCCTCCAGGGCAAGGATGTTCCTGTCCTCGAGGAAGCATTGGCCGAGCGATTTTTTTCGTTCCACACCGGATTATGCTCCGCTAAGAAATATAAGCAGGCGGGGCCTGGGAGTTCGGGGTTATTGTTTGATGGGAACCATGGATTCGAGGAGCCCGGCCGGTCCGGTTTCAGATGTTCCGCCTTGACGGCCATCCGGCATCCGGGAACGGGATATTAAACGCTCCTCTGCACTGCGGAGGAAACTTTCAAGACCATCGAGTGGGAACCCTTGCTTGAGGTATTCGCTGATGGCAATACTCAAGACGCTTATGGCTTCACGTGCCCCCGGCATCCGGGGGTCGATGGTGAGCCTCGTTACGATATAACCGCTGGTTGCCTGGTACTTATCAATTTCCTTAGACACATCCTTCTCATTGCAGTATTTGGATTCTTTTTCCCGATACTCGGATACGTCATAGCAACTGTCAAAAATGCATACGACACCCTCAGATTTTTGTGTCGCCGGGGGCACGATGGCATAAACGACGAATTCACCCACATCCGAGGGGCCCGATGCTTTGCCCCCGAAATTCCAGTATGAGGTGACACCGTCGATTCCGACGTGGACTCCCCCGCGCAGACCGTTAAGGGCAGTCACATCCGTGAATCTCAAGGTTCCGTCCGCACGTTCCACATAGCCCCGGAAATTGAATATCCGGACTTCATTTTCATCTGATTTCGAATCATATCCGGCATTGAATTCCGCCTCGGAAATGACCGGAAGCCCATTATGAAGGCGGGACGGGACAATAGCGCCGCAGGGCCCTTCGGAGATGCACTTGCCGCGAACTTGCCGTGGGAGGGAGGCAGACGGTGCAATGCCATTTATCACTGCCTGGCCGACTAGACAAGGTTTATTGTGGAGATGGGAATCTGACATGTTATATAATGTGGATAATAGTGCTTATAAATAAATCGCTTTTTCGGCAAAGAAGGCGCATTTGGTCAGAGGATGTGCTCATCTTTCTTCCCCTCGATGACCAGTACCGCGTCTATGAAGCCGTACGCGTAATTGGCTGCGCCGAAGGATGTGAAATAGTCGCCCTTCCCGAAATAGTGCCGCGCGTCCGAGGCGTAGTTTTCCACATATTCGAAAACTTCCGGGTATTTCGCATCGAACTTGTAGGATTTGAACACAGCGATGATTTTACCAAGCTTGTCAAGGTCTTTTTGCGCCCTTGTCTTTTCGTCCATCATCACACCTCCCGAACGAGGGCTTTCATGCTCCGGCCTTGTGGCCGCGCGGGATTCTCGGCCGGATGCCCGATTGGGATAATCGCTACGGGCACTTCATAAGCACCCGCCCGCACCAGCCGTGATACCTCAAAGGGGTCGAAGCCGCCCACCCAGACCGAACCCAGGCCGAGCGCGGCTGCGGCAAGCTGCGAATATGCCGCGGCAATAGTGGCATCCTGAACCGAATAGAACTCGAATCCCCTCTCCTGGTACTTTGAAGCCGAGCGTTTCTGGTCGGCGGTGAACACAATTGCAAGGGGTGCTTTGGACACGCATTCCTGCCCATGTGCCGCGAACGCAAGCGCTTCAAGAGTCTCTTTGTTCCGGACGAGGTAAATGCGATAAGCCTGGAGGCCGCCGGCTGAGGGCGCCTGCATCGATGACTCGATTATCTGCTTGACATCCAAGGCATCCACATCCTTTTCCTGGAAAACCCGGACGGAGCGCCGGACCATTACCGTCTCGAAAAAGTCCATGGATGGCATTAGCCGGAAAATTATTAAAAAAGGGAGTATAAGTGTCAGCAGCAGTGTATTTTCCCGATCGGAGATCAGTACTCAAAACACCGTGAAGGAGCTTAACTTCTGAGTTCGGAATGGGATCAGGTGTTTCCCCCTCCCTATGACCGCTGACAGCAATTATAGTGCCCTATCGTGTTTTTAAATCTTGCTCATGGAAAAAAAGCCATGGCTGGAGCATTCGACACCGTTGTAGACACCCTGAAAGACGCCGCCGGTTCCTTCATGAAGAACCCGGCGAGACTGACGTTCGAATTCGTGAAAGTGGTCGCGATGGGGATGGCCCTGCAGATGGTGCTCGTGCTCATCATATCCGCAATCGGGATTGCACTTGGCAGGGAACCGGGCACCGATGCCGCCTCACTGGCGGCGGTGGCAGTGACGCTGCTTGCGGGCGCGGCCTTTTTCATAATAAGCAGCTCGCTATCCGCGACGCAGTTCTGCATCGTCGACCAGATGATTGATGGCAAGAAAGTCAATATCATCAATAAGACGAGGGAGCTCCTCCCGCGCATGGCGGCGTATTGCGGCATCATAATCGCAGTGGTCATCATGGTCCTCGCCCTCGCGTTCCTCAGCGGAACGGCATTGGGTGGCCTCGCAGGGGCGTTCCTGATGCTGCTCACCTTCATCGGCATGGCCGCGGGGATTTTCCTTAGCCAGTTCGCAATTGCGATGATAGCCGTCCGCGGCATGGATGCGATAAGCGCCCTGAAAAACTCGGTCATCATGGCCAAACAGAATTTCTGGGCGGCGCTGTCTTTCGACATCATCATGCTGGTCCCGATACTCGGGATGATAGTCGTGCTATCGGTGCCGCAGGAGTTGATAGGCCAGGTCATAGCATCCTCGGCCGCGGATTTGGCGCTATCGGCCGCGCTCTTTGGGGTTTCGCTTGTGATTTCGCTAATTGAAAGCGTCCTGGTCGCGCTGATGATAACCATTTGCATATACTCCCTCTTCAGGAGGCTGGAGGGCGGGACGGCCGTGCCGGCCGTGGACGCGCCAGCCGTGCCCAGCAAGAAGAGGGGGAGAAGGGGATAAGCCCGCGGTTGCACGCCCTATAGGCCTCCTTTCGGATTTTGTCGAAACAATAATAACACCTTTCGAAGAGATAAGGTTCGATTCTATGTCAGAGCACAAGCACTGGTCAGAATGGCTTTCAGAGCGGGTCATTGCCGAAAAGAAGGAGCCGTTTGTAATAACGAGCGGGATAACGA
Organism: archaeon; assembly: GCA_020052325.1. Lineage (GTDB taxonomy): Archaea > Micrarchaeota > Micrarchaeia > Anstonellales > Bilamarchaeaceae > Bilamarchaeum. The sequence goes on along the minus strand of JAGVPF010000045.1, from coordinate 1,594 downwards.
CATCCGGCCCGGCCCACCTCGGGACCCTTTGCGAGTTCCTTTTCCCGGATGCGATACGCAGGCAACTGGATAAGGGCGGGAAGAAGGTCACATTCTATTTCCTTGCGGACATCCTCGATGCGTTCGATTCCGTGCCTGTTGCCATGGAAACATATGCGGATGCCCTTGCGCCCCATCTCGGGAAACCGCTTTGCGACGTGCCCGACCCGACGGGGAAGGCAGGAAGCTTCGGCGACCACTTCCTTGATGAGGTGAAGCTCCTGATGGCAAGGTTCGGAGTTAAAGCCACAGTCCTGAGGATGAACGACCTTTATTCCCAGGGCAAATTCGACGAGTGGGCGAGGTTCTATTTGAAGAACGAGCCGGAAGCGAAGCGTATTGTGGAGGAAAGCAGCGGCAAGCAGGAGAAGAAGGACTGGTCGCCCATCATGCCCATCTGCGAGAGCTGCGGCAAAATCGCCACGACGCGCGTCACCAGCCACGATGGGGAGAACTACGAATACGCCTGCGACAAGGACGTGAAATACGTCAAAGGATGCGGCTTTAGGGGCAAGGCGAAAATCGCCGACCATAGGTACAAGATAACCTGGAGGCTGCACTGGCCGGCCTGGAAGCAGATTTTCAAGACAAGCATCGAGGGCGCGGGCATGGACCACCACACGAAGGGCGGCTCCGAGGACACCTGCAAGGAAATCACGCTCAACCTCATGAAGGCGGACTACCATATTCCGTTCAAGTACGGGTTCATCCTGTTCCAGGGCAAGAAATACTCCAAATCGAAGGGAATCGGGATGGGCGTCTCGGAACTGGTCAGGCTCGTCCCCCCGGAGATAGTCAAGTACATCCTCGTCAAGCCGGATTTGGAGGAGAATGTCGACATCAACCCGACGGCGGAAAGCATGCTGAAGACCATGGACGACTTCCAGAAGGCCGCTGAACTGTCTGGAAAAGACCACGAAGCCCTGAACAGGCACGAGCGGAAGATGGCGATTGCATTCGAGCTTTCTGCGGAAAAACTGAACTGGAAGGCGCAGTTTTTGGATGTGCTCCTGTACTACCAGATATACCACGACTGGGAGAAGGTCACGGCGCTTACCGGGGACGGGGAAGGCGTGGCGTACCTGCGCCCGTATATAGAGGAGTGGGTTGCGCGGGATTTCATGCCCGACGACTACCGTTTCAAGTACCAGCCGGGGGCGGTGAAGCCGAGCGATGCTGCGCTTAAATTGGTCGCGAGCCTTGATGACAAGATGGACGCGCTCGCCGTTCACAATGCAATTTTCGAGTTTGCGAAGGGAAACGGCATCGAGCCTAAAATTCTCTTCGCCGGCCTTTACCAGACGCTTCTTGGGAAGGAGCGCGGCCCGAGGCTGGGCAAGCTGATTGCGGCTCTCGGCGTTTCGCGCGTGAAAAAGGATTTGGGAGCATCATGACGGTTATACACATTAGCGACGACGATTACGAAACTGCCGTGGACTTGGCCAGCGCGCAACTCAAAAACGGGGGCTTGCTCGTCTATCCGACCGACACTGTCTATGGAATAGGCGGTGATGCCACAAACGAAGAGGCAGTTGAGAAGGTCCGCAAGGCGAAG
>JAGVPF010000053.1 GCA_020052325.1 archaeon | reverse complement strand
CGATAAATATCCCGTCCGAAGCTATGCAGGATGCCGTAATGCTCTGCGGGTCGAAGAGCGGAAAGGACACCGACAAGTTCGCGGAGGCCAAACTCGCGAAGGAGGAGGGACTCCGAGTCCCGCTCCTGAAGGACTGCCTCGCGTCCATTGAGTGCGAGCTTGTGCAGGAAATCGAGACCGGCGACCATGTCGTTTTTGTCGGGAAGGCGGTGAATACCGTTAAAAGAAAGGAGGGCAAAGGGTTGTACCAGAGCGAGGATGGGTTCGTTCCGGTCTGATTATAGGACGCGGACCTTCTTGCCATCGAACCAGACCGTCTCCTCGAAACGCATGCCGTATTTTTTCAGGTAGAATGACGGTTCGATGGCAAGTGTCGCGCCCGCAAGCCTGTCGTCCGATTTCGGCCCCAGTCTCGGGAACTCGTGTATGTCAAGCCCGACACCGTGGCCGATTGCGTGCGGCATCTTCGGGAAGCCGGCTTTAGCAACGAGCTCTTCCGCAAGTTTGGCCACGTCCTTTCCCTTATCCAGGCCCGGAAGCGCGTCCGAGATGAAATAGCAGATGTCTTGAAGTCGTTCATACTGCTCCTTCTTTTTCTTGTCATTGTCCCGGATGAAGCAGCGGGTGATGTCCGCGCAGTAATGCCCGAACCGGACGCCGTAATCAATAAGCACGAGCGGGCCGAGCTTCCGTTTTTGCGCCCGATAATGCGGGAAGGAAGTGCCGACACCGCTCGAAACGATTGGTTCGAACGCAGGCTCCAGGCCCCGCTCGAACGTCATGAGCAGAAGCTGGCGGTGGATGTCCTCCTCGGTCTTGGCAGCTTTCCAGTCCAGGCTCTCGAAAATCTCCTTGGTTTCTTTCACCGCCCGCCTAACTAGGGTGGCCTCCGCAGGGGTTTTTTTCGAGCGGGCTTTCAGGAGCTCCTGCGAGACGTCTTTTAGGCGGCAGGATTTCCGGATATGATTGGCCATCCTGGCGCTCATGGAGGACGCATCAAATTCGACGGCACGCCCTTTGATGAACGGGGAGAGGCCCTTGACTGCGTCCTTGTAGACACGAACGCGGCCCTTGAAGCGCGAGCGGGCGAACGCCTCGTTCATTCCGGAGACCAGCAGGGTCTTGCGCGCCCCTTCATCGAGCAGGAAGCTGTGGTCGATGTCGAGCCCTGACTTGTGGAAGAAATTCGCGTTGAAATTCTCGCCACGGTATAAGAGAAGCATGAGGCGGATTTGCAGGCATTGGTTAAATCGGTTGCGGTGAGCCACCCGGCATGCCGGAGGGGGGGCGTCATGGGGGCAAACGGAGCGGTTGCGGCGGAAAGCGGAGGAAAAGCGAAGCGGTTTAATCCTTAACTGGGGTTAAGGAAGCGGTGATGGCTTGAATAAGCTCGTTGTATTCGCTATGCTCGTATCGGTTCTCATGTTCGGATGCATGGGTATCACAGAGGAAAGTTCCTACCCGTCCAATGGGGGGGCGGGAACGGGAGTGTCCAAAGAGGCGCTCGCCCCGACATATTCGGCTTCCGGGGATTACTCCGGGTCCAGCCAGTATGTGACGAAGGAAGGCTCTATCTCGATTAAGGTGCAGGAAGGCACCCTTTCCGATAAATATGACGACATGAAGAGCAAGCTCAGCGCCCAGGGCGCTGAGACGAGCGATATCCGCTACACCGAATACGGTAACCGGAAGCAGTACACGATGACCATCAAGGTCGCACCCTCCAAATTCGAAAGCATAAACGAGATGCTCAAGGGCATCGGGGAGGTCAAGGACATTTCGGTCCAGCTCGAGGATGTGACCCAGCAGTACACCGACCTGGACACCAGGATAAGGAACAAGGAAATCGAGCTTGAAAGGCTCTACAAGCTGTATAACAAGAGCGACAATGTCAGCGACCTTCTGGATGTCGAGCGCGAAGTGACCCGCGTCGAAACGGACCTGGAGCTCCTCAAGGGGCAGAAGCAGTACCTGGTCTCGAAGGTTGAGCGCTCCACGATAGCAATCACGATTTACGAGGAGAAGCCAGCGAGCACGCAGTTAACATTGCCCCTTGAAAGCCTGGGCATGTGGTTCTTTACCGCGGTCGCTGCGGCGATAAGCCTCATCGTTGTTGCCGCAGGCTTCCTGCTGCCGATTGCGGTGGTGCTCGGCCTTATTTGGCTCGTATATACGAAGGTTTTCGCCCAGAAGAAGGGCAAGCCCAAGGCACCGGAGCACAGCAAGATTCCGCTGCCCGACTGAAGGGCAGGCGCTTATTTTTTTCCTTTTCCCATTTTTTCAGAAATCGCCTTTTGCATCAGCTTTCCCAACGTTAAAAACCCCCTAGACCTCAATCGTCTGGGGTGTCCCCGAATCCGTCTCCACTATCAGCTTGGCCGGCTTGTCGGAAGATGGGAACACGAAATCAACGCTTTGGCCCTTGCGTATCCTTTTCCTCTCAAAGAGTATGTCCTCGTTGCCGAAACTGGCCTGGACGCTCACCTTTGCAAGATTGCGCTTGGCCTTTACCGTCAGGCAGGTGTTGCTGCCTTCCTTGCGCTTCTCGTAAGAGAAAGCCTTTAGCCCGAGGATGACGAACGCCACCAGGCCTATGGCAATCAGCACCAGTATGCCTGCGCAGCCCACCACGAGGATGTCGTCGTCGCTCATACGAACCCCAGTTTCGATTTCGATTTCATCGTAACAACTTTAATAGCTCGCGCACGAAGGCGCCGTCTTAGCTCGCTGTCGTTCGTGCAAACGATTGCGCGGCTGATTTTCGAGTATTCTACAATCCAGTCATCGACGTGCGCCTCGCTCTCGATGATGTCTATGCGCGAGGAATTCGCCACCACCAGCTTGATGGCCAATCGCGCGGCCATGCCGTCCTTGCCGACTTTCTTCCCGATTTTCTTGAGCTCGGTCATGGTTTTGGACGAAATAACAAACCGGTGGCTGGCCTCGACCAGGTAATCCAGCTCGCGGAGTATGTCTATCCTATAGCGGAAGGGGATGAGCAGGAAGTTGGTATCTATTATTATCGGCCTTGGAGCCATGAATATCTAGCAATCGCGCGGCATATAAGCCTTTCTGCCGTGCTCACCGTGGGATTTGTGGGAGAAAGTGAATATTTATAAATGTTTTCCAGCATATAATGGAATGATAATAGTCACGGGAGGGTGATTGTTGAATGGCACTGAATCCAAATGAAGTAACGAAAAACGCGCAGGTTAAGGGCGGGCCGAATGAACAGAAGGAAGGCCCGGCAGAGGAGAAGAAGGGTTTCTTTTCAAGGTTCGCCAAGATGAAATGCTTGGTTGCAGGCCTGGCATTGACTACGGCGATTGCAGGCGCCCACGGATGCGCCGACGACAAGACGGACGAGGTTCCACCGGTTCCGGATGCGGCAGTGGATGCAGGCCCGGATACCGACAGCCAGACTGACGGGGACACTTCAACCGATACCGGTACCGAGACGGACACCGGGACGGATACGGGAACCGATACCGGGACAGACACCGGAACCGATACCGACCTCGATGGCGGCATGGACAGCGGCCCGGATACCGACAGCGGCGTTGATGCAGGCCCGGTGGCATGCGTGGAAGCGACGACCGGCAGCTTCAGCAGCTCGATTGATGTCGGCGTCCCTCAGACAGTGGGCGGCTATGTATTCGAGTACCTGGGCGT
>JAGVPF010000142.1 GCA_020052325.1 archaeon | reverse complement strand
CGGCCGCCGCAAGCAGCAGGAAAACGAATGCAATCTTCTTCATCCAATCACCCTCAGCGCCTTATGTATGGAAGACAGGAACGTAATCACGAGAGCCATCGTCAGGTTGGGCAGGAAGAACGCCTGCGGAAGCAGCCTCGCGACATTCCAGAGGCTGTCAGGGTTGCTGCAGGTGGTCGCCGGGCTTCCGCAGCTGTTGTTGTCTATCACGTTGTCGCACGCGGCCTTCGCGAACGCGCTGCAGTCGTTCAGGACCACATCGTACATCGAGAGGTTGAACGCGTAGAGCATCGGCACAAGGACATAGAGGCCTATCGCCAAAGCTATGAATATGTTTCCCATGTGCCTGGTGGGTGGGAAGAACCGCATCACGAACGCGGTAGGCAGGACCCAGCGGATGACGTTCTCGTTTATGAAAAGCAATACGAACTTCTGCATGCTGATGCTCATCAGCGCCGGCACCAGGAATGAGTTCATTATCATGCTGTACTGGTTGGAGACAATCCTCTTGTACGCCCCGGCTGTGGCGGTGTACGCCTCGAAAAGCGGAAGCGCCAGGCTCCATGCGAACGTCGAATCCATCATGTTGTCCAGATACTTCTGGATGTACCGCTCGGACATGCTCCGTGCGTCGTTCTTCTCCTGCGAAATGTAGCATTCGGCGACCTCGTTCGGAGATGTGCCGCTTCCGCTCGAATAGCACGAGCCTGTGCTGATGGTGCCCATCGTCTGGGTGAAGAACATTCCGGTCAGGTCGCATGAGAACACTACGATTCCGCTGAACCCCAGGAGGAGCATCATCGAGAAACCCAGGTGATACATCTCGTCCTTGGCGAACACGATTGCGTTCGGAATGTGGAGCGCGGTCCCAAGCGAGTACGCGAGGGCGATGATGACCATCATAAGGCCGACCACCGCCATAATCACGGTGCCCTGCTCGAAAAGGATGGTCTGCGTGGCGTCCTCGATGCAGGCCGGGAACGAAAGCCCGATAAGAAGCAGCAGGAGATATTGCAGTTTCATAGCAGTCTCTGCACCCCCGCCATGTACCATTCGCCGCCTATCACCGCCGCGACGCTCCTTGCGCCGGACAATGTGAGGATTCCGATGAATATGATGTCCATATATATTACCAGGACCAGGTTCGTCACATCCCGCAGGAAGGGCCGGAGCTGGTCGAAGACGTCCTCGCCGTATTCGCCCGGATTGACGACTCCTTCCCACACGATGAGGAGGATGAGGTTAGCGTACTGGAATATCATGCTCATTATCGGGTATACCACCTGCCAGACCAGGCTGTAGCATGCCGGGAATGCGCCGGGTATGACCGCAAGGGGAAGGCAGGTGATGAGCGCAAAGAGCGGGTCTGTGAGGCCGAAGAGGACGCGGAAGAAGGTCGATTCGCAAATCGCGCCGAAGGCGTAAACCGGGTACGGGTCCGCATCGAGCTCTCCCATGTCCGCCACCCTCGGCTCAGGGACGACTATCTGGTCGTTTATTGCCTCCACGAAAATCACGGACGCAGGAAGGAAGACGATTGTCGCAAGCGCGAGCGCGATAAGCGTGTTGCCGGTCTTCCTTGTGAATGGTATGAGCCGGAGGCTGAATGCGAGGGGAAGGAGGATTTTTGGCGTGACCACCTTGAAGAACGTGAGGAGCATGCGAATCCCCTCGCTGAGGAATATCGCGTTCGTCAGCCCCTGCGTTGCAAGGCTAAGGGGCATCATGAATACCGATGCCCCGCCAAGCGGCGATGTCTGATAAGTGAGCGAGACCCAGTATATCGCCACGTTCGTGCCGGAGGAATATGACGCCGCAATCCTGATTTTCTGCGCTGCCGTAATCAGGTCGGTGTATGCGGCCATCAGGTTGTCGACCCAGCCGACGATGATGTCGCTTGCCGCCTGCATGTAATCATCCTCTCCGGTAATCGCCTGCGAGACCCCGCTCGAGCTGATGAAAAGGGCGATTATTATCCCGATTAGGAAAATGCCCGCGACGAACTCCCGTATCTCGGTCTTGGCCCACGCCTCCAGCTGCGGGTTCGAGATGGAGACCGCAATCATGTTCGTGAGCGCGAGGACGACTATCATGACCGCGGCGACGCCCGGTACGAGGGGCGCAAGGTCGGTCGCGGCGGCGAATGCCATGGATGTTACTAATAATAATACAAACATGGCGCGCCAAGGCTGCATGGGTAGATTTCCTGCTTATCCATTTAAATGGTTATGGAGGTTTCACCAGCAAAATCCGCATCCAATGGATAAATTTATTAATTTGCTAAAGTTACTATCATACATGCGCATTCCGAACCTCCTGCTGCTGTTATCATTTTCCCTCCTGCTCATATCCGCACTCCCATACATCCTTCATGCGGCGGACCCGGCCGGATGCGCGACATGCGAGGAGCTCATCAATGCGCCCCAGACCGGAATCTTCGTCCTCGTGAACGACATCGATTCCTCAAACCGGTACCTCAACATCGTCGCGTATTACGAGAACCTCTCGGCATCCCCATCGCGGCAGCCGCTCAACAACACCATCGTCCTTGTCGAGCTGACAAGCCCGACGGGCACTTATGTGCTCCAGAAAACATTCACGAATGAGAACGGCACGGCCAAATTCCGCTACACCGCATATGATGATGAATGCCTCAATTTCAAGGTGCTCTACTGCCCGTTCTGCGTGCCCACCGATGTTGTTTGCGAGGGATTCATGCAGTGCGTGGATTTCGGCCATCTGGACACGAGCGCCACCAACTCCGATGGCGTCACCACCGCCACGGACGCGGTCGAACTCGGTCCTTCAGAACTCAATGCCGTCAAATACCTTCCGAGCCTTGGCACGGCATCATGGTGCCCGCCGCCCCCGGCGCTTGCGGCGACCCCGGCGCTATGCTTTCCGCTTATACTCATATTCTCGCTCCTTTCAGGAGCGCTTTACCTTACGGGGAGGAACCCGTTCGCAGGATTCAACATAGGCGGAATGCGCACCGGCCAGCACGTAAGATACCAGGCGCGCGGCCGAGGATTCTCATTCAGCTTCACGCAGCTTGCGATGGCTGCGATGAGCGTCGGCGAAGCCGCAAAGACAGCAAGCAAGCAGGGCGGCGGGGCGCTTGTGAAAAGGGAAAAGGACGCGGCGAACGCAAGAGGTATCGGCGGCATCTATGGCAAGGGTGCAGATGGCAAAAGCACCTCATTCCTTGCCGTTAGACAGGGCTTAGCTGGCTACAGTGCCGGGCGCGCGCAAACAAACACGCAGGGCACCGTACAGGCGAGGGGGGGAGGCGCAAGAGGAAGCACGTCCACTAGCACAGGACCCGGCGGCGGATCCATGACCCAGACCGCCAGTGGCCAGCAGGTTGGATTAACCAGCGGCCAGGGCGTAAGCGGAAGGGAAATCCTTGGCGGCAACTCATTCAATTTGGGCTCAATTGCCCGCATCGCATTGTTCATCGTGATGAATACCACCCTCGGCAGTGCGGTCGGTGCGTGCTATTCCGCAGCCACTTGGAACGCGCAGGCAGGCCGCGGCGGAAACATGTTCTCAGATTGTTTTTCAAGCAGCCAGCAGCGCATTACGGATGCCTCGGCAGCGGTTGCAGCGCTCCGCGGACCAAACGGCGGCACCATGGTCACAATCAGGGGCGGCACGGGCGAAGACCGCTTGGTTGAAACATTCCCGCTTCCAGCAGGCCGGGCGAGAGAAGCGGGCGTCACGGAATATGCAATCGCGGTTCCACGGGGCACCGGGGAGGGCCAGTCTCCTGACGGCATGGTGATAATCCGCGTCAATTCCAATTCCGATTCATCCACCCGCGGCCAGATAATCGCCACTGACATGAACGTCAGGGTGCAGATTCCGGTTCTGGACAAGCAGGGCCAGCCCGTCCTTGGTCCTGGCGGAACCCCCCAGATGGAAATGCAAACGGTCATGGTTCGCGCTCTCCCGCCAACCGCAGAAAGCAACGGGCAGCCTATCCTTCAAATACAAACCCCAATCACAACTGGTGAAAGGACTGGCCAGATGGAGTTCACAAACATTCCACCGAACCAGGTTCAGAATTACATGCCAGCTTTCCAGGCGGTCACCCAAACGCTTCCGCCATCCCTCCAGACTGGTGTAATCGCCACCCCGTTTGTGCAATCATACGACGACCACATGCAGGGAATATCGGCCCTCCAGCAGACCATCCGGTCAGAAACCGCATTTGAGAGCGAGAGGAGGTCCACCGAGATCGCTTCCCAACTTGGCAGCGACCCTGGTGCACGGGATGCGGTCCAGCAGGTAAGATATGATGTTGCAGCCGAAGCGGTGGCAACTACACTTGGCATTCCTCCCGGCGATGTCCGGTATGGAGGAACCGGCGAATTGATGACCGGCGTGGAACGTGGGTCCAGCGATTTGGACGGCCACACGCGCGGCCAGGCGGAGACGGTGGCGCTCGCCGTCCACGGTGCGGATGAATCTTCCGGACCCAGACTGCACGGTATTCCAAGCCTTACCTCCTTGGCCACCGAGGG
>JAGVPF010000074.1 GCA_020052325.1 archaeon | reverse complement strand
TGATGTTGACCTTCACCCCGCCGACATCTGTCTTATGCTCAATCTCCGGGGAGACTATCTTGAGGGCGACCGGATATCCTATCGCCTTCGCGGCTTTGACCGCCTCCTCCTCATCTTTCGCAAGCCGGTACGGGAGCAGCTTGAACCCGTGCTTTTCAAGAAGCGCGAAATCGTCTATCAGCGTCATGGGCTAGACCTCACCCGTTCATATTTATTAATTTGACCGCACCGCGCCCGGCGGGAGGCCGAAATCGCGGGCGAAGCCTTCCATCTCGTCGTCACACTGTCCCGCCTTTTCCAAATCCTTCCTCCGGATGGCCTCCAAAAACTCCGGGTCGGCCCGGACGACCTCCTTCGCATATACCCGCGCAGCATGGATATCGGTTATTCCCTCAATGCCCTGCGGATGCGCAAGCCGCTCTATCAGGGCCGCAGCCTGCTTCGGCGAAACGTCGTAGTGCCCGGTAATGAAGCATCTTATAGAAACCGGGTCAAGTTCGGTGCCCGCGGCGGTAATCGCATACGCCAGCGCTCCGTCTATGGACGATATGTATCCGTTTGTGCGGTAATGCCTGGGCATGACGGCTGAAATAAAGTCGGCGACCTTGGCAATCCTTGCATGGAGGGGTAAATCCTTTCCCCTTATCAGCGACGGATAGCTTGGCACCCCGCTATCCACGCCGTTGTACATCACATGGTGCAAACCGACCATGTCCAGCATTGTCCTGATGTGCGCCCCGGCTCCGAAAAGCCTGACGTACTTCGTTCCGATGGCGACGTGCTCCTCGCGCATTATCCTGCGTTCGGCCGTGGTGAGGTTGGCGTTCCGAAACGCGGTGAACCACCCGAAATCCACCCCGAGTTCCTTGACAAGTATGGCGCTCGGTATGAACGTCTTTCCAACATCATGGATAAGGCCGCCTGCATACGCGAGCTTGGGATCCTGGCATATCGCATCGGTCATTCCCTGCGCTGCGGCTTCCCTTGCCATCGCATATCCGAATCTCGCCACTTCTATGGAGTGTGTCTTCGTGTAACTCCACTTCTGTTTACCGGCTTCCTCAGCTTCCAGCCTCGCAATCGCAGAGCGGACAAGCTCGCCAATTCCGAGGCGGGCCTTCTCCCTTTCAACAATAAATCCCTTTGAAACGAATGCACGGACCAGCCCTTCAAGAGCCGGCTCATAGCATGCCGCGCTCCGGAAGGCAAGCGCCTCCAGCGGCCTGGTCTTTGCATGTTTCGTGAAATCAAGCGTTCTCATAACCACACCCTTCTTTTTGCCTTTCTGGTTTTTTGTGTAGTGTGCCATGAAAGTTTTTATATCCCAATCTGGAAATGAAGCCATGAAGATATATACCAAGTTCGGCGACCGGGGCAGCACCTCCCTGATAGGCGGCATCGTCGTGCCGAAGACCGACCCGCGGGTGGAGGCATATGGCGCCGTGGACGAGCTGAACGCGGTTCTCGGCCTGGTAATCGCGTTCACCGACATGCCGGAGCTGGGCAGCTCACTCAAAACCATCCAGTCAGACCTTTTCATTATCGGCGCGGAGCTGGCCACCAAGGGGAAAAAAGCGAAAGCAATCCCCCCGTCGCGGACCGGGGAGATCGAGAAGGAAATAGACCGCCTCTGGGCGGAGCTTCCGCCCCTTTCCCATTTCGTCATACCCGGGGGCAGCAAGAGCGCATCCCTTCTCCACCTTGCGCGGACGGTATGCCGGCGCGCTGAAAGGGTTGTTATCGCCCTTTCCCAGACCGAGCCCGTTAATCCTGACACGGTCATCTACATGAACCGTGTCGGCGACCTGCTTTTTGCCCAGGCGAGGTATGTGAACTATAAGAAAAAGGTGCCCGAAACCGTCTGGAAGGGCGCCAAGCGCGCTTAGATCGCCGACAAAATCCTGGGATCGAGTCCCCTGAACCGAGAAAGCCACTCCCGCCGTTCCATTTTTAGCTCTTCGGTCAGCCTGCGGTATTCCTCTTCGCTGTAGAAGGCTTTGGGGTCGAAATGCCGGATGTCCACATCGCCTACCTCTGCCGCCACCTCATAGCCCCAATCAGGGTCTTTCCTCCATTTTATCGAACCCCGGGCCGCGTCAGCAAGCAGCCTGGCCGAATCATACACGGTGATTTTGACCCCCTCGTCTGCCCCGGGGTGCGCGCCGAACCTTCCGGTGTCTAGCAGGAAGCATTCGATATGCGGATTCGCCCTGAGGATTTCAAGGAAACGGTTGCCTTCTTCCTCAAGCGGGCCGATGATGAATGGATTCGTTCCGACAACCCGCAGCGGCTTCCCTGCCCGGGCGGGGTCGCCCGCCGATGATTCCACGGACTCGCCAAGCATGAAGAATGCCGCAGCCTGCTCAATCGTAAGCCTCGCTATGGGCGGGACAATGGTTTTTCGCCGCGTTATGAAAACAACCATGTCGACCCGCTTCAAATCAATGGAATCGTCGGTGTAATCCAGCTCCTTTCGTATCACTACGCCACGGCCGTTTGAGGTGATGCTTGAATCGAAGAAATCGATTTTCCCACCCCTTCCGACCTTGACATTCTCCAGTATCGCGTTTCCTGATGTAGCTCCCTTGAAGAGAAGCGGCTGGGAATCCGGTTCCATGCCGTCGGTCTTGATGTAGAAATTGTCCTCGGTTCCAACCGCGGAGCCGTCCCTGTTAAGGAGCACGACGTCGTCCTGCCTTATGCGCACAAGCTCGCCAGCCTTGGCATCGAGCCAGTGGTGGTGGCAGGTCAGCGTGGTCTTTCCAGTCGCGCTCAGGCCGAACAGCAACATGCCCCTTTCGGTTAGTTTTCCGCTTACGGCATCGCGAACCCGAAGCACCTTCGAACCCGCATGGAGTCCGAGCCCCCCGTGCCTTGTCTTGTGCGCATACATCATCATGCGAAGGCCGGCCTTCTTGACTTCGCCGCAGTAATCCGAGCCGAGGATGAACGTGGTGAACGTTGTCGGGTCGACGAGCACCTTCCTCTCGGGCCATTCAGGGACATCGATGATTGTGAAATCCGCTCCTGCTTTCGGCCTGCACCCGGGCTTCCCCCCGCGCGGCTCGAAAAGCATCCCCCCCCACATGTACGCGAGCCGGGCGTATTTTTTTGTGACAAAGAGCCGGATTCTCGTCCGGTAACCCCTCCTGCGGCACATTAGCCTGTCAATGGAGACGAGATCCTGGCCTTTGAGGTAGGCTGCGACTTTGCCTAGGGTGTCCCGGTGCTCCTTGGTAGGCTCAAAGACGATCTCGGTGAATTTCGCGCTTCTTGAGCGGATTGCAGTTATGTAGCTTGCGCTTCCGTATTCCGTTGTGCACTCCTCGGCCTTCGCCATCTTCCTTAGTTCCGCCATCCCCGGATCCCATTCCACCGTGCCTGATGCAATCGCGCCGGCCGTTTCCTGGAATATGATCGCCATGCATCGCTATCTCCCCAACTTTTATTAAATCCGCGCGGCATATGTCCTCATGAGGAGAATTCTCCGCAGGATTCGCTCGCTGAAGGGGGACGCGGCCGGTTTTCGGATAGCCATGCGCATGGCCGAGTTCAAGGCCAGGGGCATGCAGCCGTCCGAAGAACTATTCAAGGAGCTATGTTTCTGCCTGCTGACCGCCAACTATTCAGCCGAAGGCGGAATGCGGATGCAGGACGCGATCGGGGACGGGTTCCTCAGCCTCCCCGAGCGGGCGCTTGCGTCAAAACTGAAAAAGAGGGGCTACCGGTTTCCGAATGCGCGGGCAAAATACATCTGCGGGGCGCGGAAGCATAAAAACCGCCTCAAATCCGTGCTTATTGCGTTCCCTCCGGAGGCCGCCCGAGAATGGCTTGCCGACAACATCACCGGGCTCGGCTATAAGGAATCCAGCCATTTCCTGCGGAATATCGGCATAGACCGCGTCGCGATTATCGACTTCCACATCATCGACCTTCTTGCCAGGCACGGGCTGATAAAAAAACCGAAGTCAAAATCGCTGGCAAGAAGGCAGTATCTCGAAATCGAGCGCACGCTCGGCGAAATCGCATCCCGCTCGGGAATCACGCAGGGCGAACTGGACCTCTACCTCTGGTACATGGAAACCGGAAAAATCCTGAAATAGCTGGGGAGCCGCTACTTCTGAACCAGCATCAGCAGCCCTGCCGATACGGCGACAGCCGCCGCAGTCCCGAACGCCACCGGAGCCCCAAAAGCCGCCCAGATTATCCCAAAAAGGGCGTTTGCCGGGAGGTACGCCGCGCCGACCGCGCTGCTGTAAGCGCCCAGTGCGATGCCACGTGTCTTGTCGTTTGTGATGTCGGATATGTACGCCTTGTTCACAGATTCGTCCACGGCCACGAACACGCCATAGAGCGCAAAAAGCGCCACCACCTGCCAGAGTTCGCCCGCTGCGATGAACCCGACGCATATCAGGGAATACAGGACGAACGCGGATGCTATCACCGGCTTCCTTCCGACCCTGTCCGACAGGCTTCCAAGGGGCATCGAGGCCAGGAAATATACCCCGTTGAACGAAAGGTACGCAACCAGCGCGTCCTGCACGCTTAAGCCGATCTCGTTCGCCCTCACTATGAGGAGCGCGAAGCTGAAGTAGGAGAGCGAGAACAGGAAGGATACCCCGAGGAATGACTTATACCTCGAGTCGAGCATCCGGAGCGCTTCCCAGAACCTGGGTTTTCTCACCCGGGCCGTTATCGGGGCTTTCGGCTCCCGCACAAAAAATATAATCACCGCGACGGCGAGCACGGCAGGCACGAGCGCAATCATGAATATCATCCGAAAAGCCGGCTCGTTCTCGCCGAAAAACGTGAAAACCGCGAAAGCGGCCACCGGCCCGACTAATGCGCCGAGCGTATCCATCGCACGGTGGAGGCCGAATGCCTTCCCCCGGCTCTTTTCCCCGGTCGATCCGGCGATTATCGCATCCCGGGGCGAAGTCCGGAGGCTTTTGCCGATTCTTTCAGTACCGCGGATAACGAGTATGTGCTGCCAGGCGCTTGCGAAAACCAGCCCCACCTTGAGGATGGACGAAAGCCCGTACCCGGCAATCACGAAATCCTTCCGTCTGCCAGAGCGGTCCGACCAGTAGCCGAAAAATATGTCCATGAGGCTCGCTATGCTGTCGGCCACCCCCTCAATAAGGCCGATGACCTCCTTCCCGGCACCAAGGACGCTTGTAAGGAACAGGGGGAGTATCGGGAAGACCATCTCGCTCGAGACGTCTGTAAGGAAACTGACCACTCCGAGCACGAAGACGTTCCGGTTAATCCCTTCGAATAGTTTCATAGTACCGGCCTGCTAGCGGAATCCGCCTCCGCCTGAGGAGCCGCTGCTGAACCCGCCACCACCGCCCGAGCTCCACCCCCCGGACGAGTGCGATGAAAACCCGCCGTGGCTGCTCGCCGGCCCGCTCCTGTCCCCATATCTTTTCAGGTTGTGCAGCGCCCAGGCCGAAGTGAAATAATTCCGCGACGCAACACCGACCACCTCGAGGTTTTCCAGCCTCTTTGCGGTGATGGCGTCCAGCTCGGACATATGCCTCTTCACTTTATCCGCCATGCCCAGTGCAGTCGCATACACGAGTATCTCCCCCCAGATCACCGCTGATGAAGGCGGATATTCCTTCAGCCTGCTGGATTTCACCGCCCTGGCAAAAGCATCCCATTTTCCGAACTCATCGCGGAGGTTGTCCGGAACCGAAGGCTTGCGGTAATGAAGCATGAGATATCCAAGCGCCGGGAAGAACAGCAGGGTGCCGAGCGCGGTGCCTGCGACCTCCAGGTAATTGCCTGCCGCCAGATATGTCATGACGAACTGGACATTGACGAAAAGCGTTCCGCAGAGCGCGAGCATCCCGATAAAGCCCAGGAGGGCGGCGATGCCATTCCTCCCGTCCGCCGCATTCCTGATGTCCCAGACGCCCTTCGCCTTTAGAATCTTTTCTATCTCGCTCGTGTAAATCTCAATATTCCTGGCAACCGGGCTTTTCTCGGCCGACGCCTTGTCTTTTATCGCGTCGTAATCGGCTGCCATCTGGTCCAGGTCGACCTCCTTCTTCCCTTCCGGGAAAAGCATGTCCAGAACGGCTGTTTCATATGGCTTGGGGGCATCCGGCCTGCGCTTAAGGAAGAGTATCGTATGCTCGCGCTTCACTTCCGCGGACGTTTCGCCTTTCTTCTCCAGCTCAACTATGTCAAGGCAGTTCCTGTTGATTAAATCCAGAATCGTGGATGCAAGGATGTCGCTGTCATCCAGTTTGTTCCTCACGATGGCGGTGACAACCGCGGGTTCCTCGTTGTCCGGAGGGAGGATGCTTTCCGGCTTCCTGGGCAGCCCCATGTCCTTTATCAGGAAATAAAGCGCTGCAATCGCGGTGAAGATTCCCAGGGGCAGGCAGCAGCATGCGCTCGAGCCCTGTTCGGATGCATCCCCGTCCGGTCCCACTATCGTCTGTGAGCCATACGCCTTCCTCTCATCCTGCAGTATCGCCAGGGCGGAGGCGTTTACCAAATTCAGGGTGTGGAGGGCGCCCCTATCATACAGGTAGCACCCCCCGACATAATTCCCGGGCGGCACATCGTTCATCTCTATGACGACTGAAAGGTCGTCGATGCGCGCATCCCCCTTCTTGGATGAATAGACCTCGAAATGCATGTCCTTGCCGCGCGAAGCCTCGGGCAGGCTCATCACCGACTTGAATTTCGACGCAGGCACGCTCCAGCCCGCCCCGTAGTGCTCGAAGCAGACTTTGGCAAAATCGTTGTAAAGCTGCGCCCTGTCTTTTAGCGTATACGCGATTTCGACGTTATTCTGCCCGGCATATGTCTTCTTCCAGACAATCTCTGCCTGGCCCTCGCCATTCAGCTGCTTCGCGTACTGCACGCTTCCGCCATTGACCTTCACAGAACGCACAATGATGTTGTCAAGCGTGCCGAAATCCTCCTTCCGAATCGTGCGGAAGCCTTCGTTGTATTCCTGCTCAAGGGTGAAGTTGATGTTCTCACTGACCTCGATGCTTCCGTCAGCCTGTACGGTCGCATGGGTGTAATAGGAGTCGATGGAAAACGGGAACGCAGAAGCGGCCAGAACAAGCAGGAATAGCGCGGGAATCCCAAATCGCATGGGGGAATATCTCACGGCATTGTTTTATTGATTATCCGGTGCGCCTTCCCCCGGCACCCTTGTCAAGTCCTCTCAGTTTCTCCACAACCGGAAGGTCGGCCTTCGCCCAGTCGAACCCGTCCAATTCCCCGATGCGCACCCACCTGAAATCCTTGCAGTCCAGGGCCCTAGGTCCGCCGCCGGCCCAATCCGCAAAATACGTCCGCAACATTATGCGTGCGCCTTTGCTTTCTGCGGTGCTTTGGCAGAACTCCTCCTTGACTTCAATATCCACCCCGAGCTCCTCCATTATCTCGCGCCGGAGGGCTGTTTGCGGAGTTTCGCCATCCTCTATCTTGCCGCCGGGGAACTCCCATTTTCCCGGCTCCCTCTTGCAGTCGTCCTTGCGCTGCGCAAGCAGGATTTTCCCGTCCTTGCGGATGATTCCGGCGACAACCGCCATGGTTTCCATGCGGCTCTCATCCTCCCTTTGCCGGTTTGGAAGCGCGTTTCTGCGCTTTCCTTCCGATGCGTTCCGCTGGGGCGGTTTTCTCATTACAGAACTCCATATACGAGTATATGAAGCTGAAAACCGCCGCGCCGATAAGCACAGCCACCGATACCATGAGCGCGGCCGGAACCGCCACGCCAATGAACGCCAGCACGCCAGCTGCCTGGAAAATGCCGCCCAAAACCTTATGCGTCCTGTCCCAAACCCTCTCGCTTGAAAGAGTCCATGGCGTCCGTATCCCGATAAACCAGTTCTGCTTCGCCTTTTTCAGGAGCACGCCCATGTAGAATATGATTATGCCTAAAGCCGGCGCAATGAACCTCGTCAGTTCGAACGCGACCCCGAGGTTGTAGATGAGCGTGAGCACATACAGGTAATACAGGAAAATGATCATCAGGGCGGCGAACGTGTCATACTCCCTGATGAAGGGCGAGTAATTCCGCTTCAGCGGGTCCAGCTCGGGCAAAATGATGAATATCCCAAAAATAGCAAGCGCCAGAAGCGGCATGAAAAAAACCCCGAAGTCCTTTGCGGAGTATCCATCCGCTTCACCGCTGATGCCCCAGTGCGAGGCCATCTTCTCCGGCATATGGGGGTAGGCATACGCCGCCGTGAGAAACGCCAGAATGACAAAACCGAATGCGAATATCCTTATAGCACCCATTTACGGCACCACCGTTCCGAAGCCATTCTTTCCAGCCTACCTTGATAAACAATCCGCCCCGGACCGGCCAAACCCCCGCCCAGCCCCCGGAATTATAAACCCGATTCGCGTGATGGGTAATATGGCCCGAAAAACCCTATTGTTCCTGGCGGCCCTGTCAGTCTTGGCGTTCTCCCAGAGCGCGTCCGATTACTGCTCCTCTGAAAAGCTCCAGGGCGAGACCTGCTATAAGAGCTGCTGCGAATCGCTCGGCTATTCCTGGGACGGGGGCTGCCTCGTATCAGATGCGGAGCAGGCCTACGTGTCCTCCTCATGCGGCTACTGCACCGATTCCTACACGGAATGCCTGGCGAACTACCAAGGCGGGCAGTCTGGCGGAAGTTCGGGCTCCGGGGGTGGATGCTGCTCAGGGTTCGTCGTGCTTTCACTCCTCGGCGTTTCGGTTATTATTTTGAATAATTGAATATTTTCGCATAATTGAATCTACTGGGTTGAACCATATGGCATGTTTTACGGCTCCAGCGGCTTTGGGCATAGCGACATTCGTTTTCAGGAAGAGATTCCCCGAAAAGTGGCATATCGGATGGCTCAATACCATGATACTCGGA
>JAGVPF010000021.1 GCA_020052325.1 archaeon | reverse complement strand
CTCTTCATCAATTCATTGAACGGCTTTCCCGGAACCTTCTCGGGATGGGTGCAGAAGAAGCTCGGGAACGGGGGCATCCTGCGACTTTTGGACGGGACGGAGGACCGTACGGCCTATTTCGAGGCATGCATCGCATACCATGACGGGAAGGCGATCCGCACATTCACCGGATGCTGCCACGGGACGATCGCATCGGAAGCGCGAGGGGCAGGCGGATTCGGATACGACCCCCTCTTCGTGCCGCTGGGTTATCCTCAGACGTTCGCGGAAAACATACTTTTAAAAAACAAGCTCTCACATAGATATAATTCTCTTCTAGAATTCTCCAAAAGTCTAGAACCTTAGAGTTCTCGACGTAAAAGTGCGAGGAATAACTATGGCAAGATTGCATTCAAAGAAGAAAGGCAAGTCCGGGACCAAGCGGCCGAAGACGAACGACGTTCCGGAATGGACAGTGGCCAAGAAGGCCGATATAGAGGACGTCATCCTCAAGATGGCCCGCGAAGGCGTTCCACCGGCTAAAATCGGCCTGGTGCTCCGGGACCAGCACGGTGTCGCGAACCTCCGCTCCCAGCTTGGCATGTCCCTTCGGGCGTACCTTGCCAAGGAGAAGGCGCTTGGCGAATATCCGGAAGACCTGCTCAACCTCATCAAGACGGCGGTCCGCGTAACCGGACACCTCAAGATCTCGAAGAACGACACCCACAACCATGTCAAACTGGGCCATTTGGAGTCCAAGATACATAGGTTGGTGAAATACTATTCATCCAAGGGGATGCTCCCGGCGGGATGGAAATACGACCGCGAGAAGGCGTCCCTGCTCGTAAAGTGATGGTGATTCTATAGCAGGCAAGAAAGTCAAGACTGTAGACAAATGGAAAGCGAAGAAATGGTACTCTGTAAAGGCACCCTCGATGTTCGAGTTCAAGGAGCTCTGCGAAGTCGTCGCATCCGATGACAAGAGGCTTCCGAACCGCATCGTGAAGGCCAGCCTCATGGAGCTCGGCATGGGCGGCGCATCCCAGATGGCGATGTTCACCACCCTGCGTTTCAGGATAAAAGACGTCAACGGCAACGACGCAAACACAATGCTAATCGGCCATGACATCGCGCCCTCGTTCATCAGGACGTTCGCAAGGCGCGGGAAGTCGCTCATCCACCAGGTCGTGGACGAGAAGACCAAGGACAACGAGAATCTCCGCCTTAAGATAATCGCGGTCACAGGGGCCCGGGTCAGCGAGAACACGAGGAGGAACCTCCGCAACATACTCGTTGACGAAACGCGCAAGTCGATAGTCGAGAAGAACTTCGAAGAGATCATCCAGGACGTAATCTACGGCCGCTTCTCGTCAAAGATTTTCAGCAGGCTGAAAACGATAACGAAGATGAGGCGCGTTGAAGTCCGCAAGTCCGAGCGCGGCGAAATCTTCAAGTGAAAGAAACTTTACTCCGGTTTGACTCCGGTTAAAGTTTCATCAAACTTCGTCCGGTCAACTTCGGACGGTTTGTTTCATCAAACTTCGTGAGGTATTCCCCCTGCGAGGTCTTTTCCTTATATTTCTTATACTATCCTTGAGGTGTTATTCCTATGATTCCCGGCGGCATGGACCCGAAGAAGATGCAGGCAATGATGAAGCAGATGGGCATCCGGAGCGAGGAAATCGAGGCGACGAAAGTCACTATCGAGACCGGGAGCGGAATGATTGTCATCGAGCAGCCCCAGGTGACGAAAATCACGATGCAGGGCCAGGCCTCGTTCCAGATAGCCGGCAATGTGCGTGTCGAGGAGAAATCCTCATCCGATGACATAAAGATGGTCATGGAGCAGACCGGCTGCTCGGAAAGCGAGGCGCGGGGCGCGCTTGAAAAAAGCGGCGGGGATATCGCGCAGGCGATAGTCTCGCTCGGAGAAGGCAAGTAATAAAAAGCTTGAGCGGGTTGTCGGTTCATGGCGATAAGGCGGGAGCTTCTGCTGATAATCGGGCTTATACTCATAATAGCAGTGCTCATCAAGCTCATCGAGTTCTTCCAAGTGAACGTGATTGAAGCCGATGCCAGCAAATTCGTCATGGAGGACGTCGGGAACAAATATCCCGGGTCGGACATCTCCATAATGACGATTATCCAGAAGACGAACCCCAATGGCGCGCATTATTTCGAGGTGAAGGCGAGGGTCACCGAAAACCCGAACTCGCCCTGCCCCGAGCGCTCGCACATCTTCTATAACTACCCGGCCCAGAACTTCATCCCGCAGCCGGCCGAGGTCATTACGAGCGGCTGCAGCGTCTGCGCCGAGGGCATCTGCACAATCGCATTCTCGGAAGAGGCCATAATCGCCTCGCACACATTCCCTGGCACCGGGGCAGTCACGTCCTACATCAACTCAAACGACGCGGTATCCCCCAGCGTCGCTGAAAAAGTCGACAAGGAATCCTGGCTCGTGAGATGGGATGCATCCGGCGCCCCGTCATACTACCTTGTGGACGTGCACCGGAATGGGACCATACTCTCAGTAAATGAAGTCCAGAAAACCTGATTCTGCTAAACTTGGATGCCCGCGCCCGCAAGGGCAATCTCTACTTCCCGCTCACGGACTTCGAAAGGCTCTTCTATGCATGCGATATCCGCACGCCTGTGGATGCTGGCCCCAACCACCATGATGAGCCTTTCGGCCGTGTGCATGAATTCGTTTTCACCAACACGTCCGATGGAAAGCAGTACGTCCCCTATGGACATATCCCCGCCTTCGAAAATGCCATTGTTGCGATACGGCTTGGCGATATTCAGCATCGCCTCGAAGCCGTACCACCATGAACCATGCTCCAGTAGCTTCCCAAGCACCGCGGCCACGACCGTTGCGTCGTGCTTTATCGCATCGGGGTAAATTATTGTAACCAGGTCAAGGTCAGCCGATGAATCCCGGTCTGCATTCCCAATGACGAGCATGCGCTCAACAGCATCATGCCTGCTTATCCCGAGCCTGTCAGCCACCGGGCCGTACCTCTTATACCGGTTGTCCGGGCAGACCGTTTCGCAGCCGAATACCACGTCGAAAAGACGCTCCGTTCCAGTCCTCTTTAGCGCAAGCGTTGCGTATAAGGAAGGCGAAGCAGTAGTAACAACATGCCTGATTCCCTTATTCTGGAGCTCCTCAAGGAGAGCAGGAAGCCCTTTCATGAATTCGGATCTTTTCCCCGGGCGGAAGAAACCGAGCGTTTCGTCCATATCCCAGCAGATATACCTGGTTCTGGCGGTTTTCATTGTTACAGAATATATAACAAAATGATTATAAATGAAGGGGATGGCCTGATGCCGACCGGTGTCCAAAGGCCGCACCGCATCAATCCACAGTTACATGGCCCTCGGATATCTTTACCGGCCTCTCCAGGAATTTGGATATGACGTACGCGTTCGTCCGCAAGTGTTCGCTGATGACGCTTGTTCCATAGCTTGTCGGCCCCCCAGCCAAAATAGAATAGATCAGAATCTGGTCAGCCAGGTGCATGTCGACATCATTGCCCTCGGCCTTCAACGCATCATACGCCTCCTGGGCTACGATTTCGGCCCTTTTCCCCCGTTCCCCAAGGGCGTACGCCCCCCGGCATCCCTGCCAGGCCGTCACCGCGTTGCCCACCGATAGCGATTCGTCCTGGCGCACGCGGATCCGTTCGATGCCATTCTGCACGAAAATCTTCTTTTCCCTGACCGCTATCGCAGGATCCAGGCCGGAAAGCCGGATCAAGACCTGCGGTTCCTCGTCCGCGTGGGGCCAGAGCGCGTTACCGTGAAGATGGGACGGCCTGATTTTCACTTCAATCTCCCCACCGCCCCTTGGATAATATCCCGGCTTTAGCATTTGGCATTCGACATCTGCGCCAAAAAGCCTTATCGTCGGAATGAAGACTTTCTCGAAATAGTCATACCCGGGCGATTTCATGACGTGCGTGCCGCCGATTATCCGGAGCTCGCTTTCCTTATTCGCCCTAAGGAGTATCGGGAGCAGGGTCTGCGCCACAAGCGTCACCGAACCGGCCGTGCCTATGTCGAATTCGTATTTTCCCCCGATAACCGGCCCTGGCTCGAATGCCAGTTCCCTGCTGCCAAGCCCGGCCCCATTAAGCGTTCCCCGGCATACGTTCCTTACCGATTTGCATGCAGTCAGGTGCTGTGGCTGGAGGCCGGGATTCGGGCGGTTTGCCCGTATATCCGTAATCCTGACCGGTTTTTGCGTGATTGCCGAAAGGGTCAGCGAAGTGCGGATAATCTGCCCACCACCCTCGCCATATGAGCCATCGATTTCTACACTACTGATTGTCATGACTGCAAAGCCTCAGGATTATATTCTTAGCTCTGGGTAAGACTGGAGAAAAAAACATTTTGAAGTGAATAAGTGAATAAAATTAGGCCAGCGGATCGCTCCGCTGGCAAGGCGACCAGTTATCCTCCCATGCACTTCAAAACGAGCATGAACCATAATAGGTTAGTTCCATAATCTATATAAATGTTATCCAAAGTGTTAGCAAAGTTGGGGTTAAGTGGTGTTTTTTCCGAGCAATTGGCGTATTATCTAAGGCAAAAAAACGTATTTGAGTTGTAATTGATTAAACAATCTGGTTTCGATACCGCGTTAGGGGCCGTATTCTGGACGCCCCACTAATTTTAAAGAAGTTTGAACCTTCGATGTATCCATGAGCGAAAAAGCAGGCGTCGTCATCCCGATATCGCGTGCCCGCAAGACCAAGGAGCGCAAATTCAGCGGAGGTGCCGTCATGGCCGAAGATTCTTTGAAAGTGCCTAAGGGCGAGGTGCTGGACATGATGAAAAACCTGGCATCCGCACCAAAGGAGCTGGCTGAGGCCTTCGCGATGCCCGACACGCTTTTCCTTGTCGGCGACAGCCCGTCACTCTCCTCGGACACATCGAAGGGGATAGCCTCGGTTTTCGGTTCATTGATGGCTGGCCAGGCCTTGCCAAACGAGCTGCCCGAATACGGCATCCATATCAGCGCGCACGGCAGCAGCCTTTTCTGCACACTTCTTGACCGCAAAAGGAAAATCATCGTTTGCGATTCCATCTCCGGGATGTATTCGGGAGACGCGTCCTGGGGTTCTTTCATCCGCTCGGTTCGAGATGCCCTTTCGGCTGTCAAGGAATACAAATCAGGCGGCGAAGCCTTCGATTTCGTCGTAAACAAGGAAAGCAACATCCGGACAATCCAGCTTTAAAACATTATCAGACAAAGCTAATCCATGGCAAGAGCCTCTTCATCAGGAACTGTAAAACCCCGCAAGGAGCTGGAAAAACGGCCGTTCCCCAAGGTCACGGCCCAGGTGGCGATTATGGATAATTACAGGCGGGTTTCATCGAACGACGTGGTGGCGAGGCTGAAAGGCCTTGCCCGGGGCTGGGATACGGAACTCGAGGGCATCCTTGGCATGCCAAAGACGCTTTTTGAAAGCAAGGGCGGCGCTTCGCAATACTACTCGTCGGATGCGAACTTCTCAATCAGCGACATCCTCATGTGCCTTTCCATGGGCGCGACGCCGGATGTCTCCAAGATGTCGTTCGGAATCGCCCTGCACGAGCGGGCCGGCACGATATATTTCGTGCTGGCCGACCCTGCGCGCAGGATAATCGTGCGCCAGCGGATTGTCTGCTATCATAACGACCCCCCGGAGCTCGACTGGGGCGCGGTTAAAAGCGCGATAAGGTCTGCAGAGGCCGGCGCATCCAGGGAGGATGCGAAAAAAGGCGGCCTTGTGGCGGTTTTCGACGGCTCATTGAAGCTCATCGGCCCGGTTGCCCAAGAGGAGCCAAGAGTCGGCCCTCCTTACATTATGCAGGAAGAGAAAAAGTGAGCTGCTAATCATCCGATATCAGTTCATGGATCTTTTCTTTTGCAGGCCTTTCTTATCCGGCTTGCCTGGAATGGCCTCGGGGCCTTTCTTGGGCAGTTCCCCCGCAATTGAAGACAGATAAGCGAAAATCGTTTTTTGTATCTTCACCAGGACCTCTTCCTTCGTTTTGCCTTCGTTTACGCATCCGGGGAGTTCCTGGACCTCGGCTATGAACGTGCCTTCTTCCTGCCAGACTTTAACGTTGAATCCTTCGACCTTCACAATCTCCTTGTCGTCTTCCATAAGCGTCACTCCCCTAATGCCTGCCGCGCGACCTGCCTTGTGATGACTCCGGCGTCCCTTGCAGCCTCGAAGAATTCCCTCCTGGTGATTCCATTATTCTGCAGGACGCTGTTGAGCGTGCCGCCCGCGACTTCCCTCGCTTCGGGAATGGATGCGGTCCGCCCGTCGGCATGCCTCATGATGTTCTCCCCTGTCCTTCCGACATACACGTAGCCCATCCGCTCGAATATCCTCCTCACATCCGCGGTGCTGAATCTCCGGTTAAGCAAGCCCTGGGGCGGTTCCCTTGCAGTCGGGACGGGGGCGGGCGAAGCCCTCGGAAGCGGCATATTGCCCCTTCTCGCCACCTCCGCCATGTCCAGGAACAAAACGCTCGTATCGGTGAAATAATTGAGCCCCCTGGAGGCCATGATTCCCTGATTGGCGCCGGTCACCCTGTTGATAAGCTCGGCCCTCTGCTCTATCCTGCCCAAGAGCAGGCTGAATTCGTTATCCGGCATGGTGAGTATTTCCGGCCTTTCCGTAAGCAGCCTTAGCATGGCGACCTGCGGTATCTGGCTGGATGCGGTCAGGAACTCGAGCCTTTCAAGAGCCGTGGCATACTGTGCGTCGTTAAATCTCAGTATTTCGGGCATCCTCGCGATAATCTCACGCTGGAATGTAATCGGAATTAGGGTTGCTTCCATCAGGTCGGAATTCGCCTGTTCCGCAGGCGACAGCTGCCTTGGCGCAGGCGACGGCCGCGCGACAACTCCTGCCTCCCGGGTCCCTCCTCCGGATGGCGGCATCAGCGGGGGCTGGACCCTGACCGAATCTGAAGGCATGGCCTGCCCAGCCATCGCCCTCGGTGCGTCCCCTCCCCCTATACCCATCGCCCCCCCGGGCCCATCCTGCCTGCCGGGCATGCGCGGGCCCATCTCTTCGGCGCCGACAGCCATTCTCAAAGGAACCTCATCCCGGATGGGCATCGCGCGCATGATGCTCCCGCGCGCCGTCTCAATCAACGCCCCGCCGGTTCTCCGGTTCCCGATAAACCTGTTGAATCTTGTATCATCCTGCAAAGAGTTAAGCCCGAAACCTGCATCTGAGCTTATGCCCCTAACTGCAGTCCTGATGGGTGCGGGCAAAAGCTCAAGGCGCCTTGCGCTTTCAGTAACCCGGGCCAATTCCACAGGGTCGGTTATCGGGCGCCGTCCGGACCGATGAAGGTCGAACATCACTATGTCGCGGGCGAATCCGGCAAGATGCCCAGCATCCGTAAGTTCCAGCCTCCCCGCAATCTCCAAGCCAACGGCAAGGCGCATTTCCGGTGTTCCCGTGCTAAGGCTGGCAATCGCGGCGGGTTCCGCGCTCATGACCCTTTGCGCCAAAGCAACCGTTTCACGCCCGCCCGGTCCTCCTCCGCTCGGCCCGCCCCTCGGCCCTCCGCTTACCGGGGCCGGTGGCTCGATTATCTGTTGGCCTCTCAATGCCGCAACCGCTGGATGCACTTCGCCCGTTCCGCTGACGCTGAAAACGCGGCCGTCATCCATGTTGACCCTGATAGTGACCCGCTCGCCCTGCCCTCTTGCGCCAATCGCGGTTATCGCCCCGGATTCGCGGCTGTAATACGCGCTCACATCGCGGTATCTCATGCCTGTTCCGTCGGTCTGGGTGCTTGCTGCGGATAGTTCCGCACTTATCGAGCCTTGAACTG
>JAGVPF010000052.1 GCA_020052325.1 archaeon | reverse complement strand
TAATCGAGGATTTCCTGCTTCTCGAGGCCGGTCATCTCCGCCGCGACGCCGAGGCTCATCCCCTGCGCGTAGAAAGTTGCGGCCATCTTGAGCTTCCCCTTAGTGACGAGGTCTACGACGAAACGCGCGTCCTTTTCCTCAAGGTGCGCTATGGCGGCCTCGAGCTCGGAAAAAATCTGGGTGAGCTCCGCCTCGTTCGCCGAATCCAGGCGCTCTATAAGGCGCTCGAAGACGCGTTCGATCCCCATAAGGCCGGACTTGTATTCCGGGAGGAGGAACCGGGGCTTGGAAACAATCTTCGACATGACATACGAGAAGACGGCGAGGTTGAAGCACCCCAGGTCGCATTGCATCGCCGTCGCCTTCAGCACATCGTCATTAAGCTTGCGGAGAAGGCGCTGGTTCCGTTTTCGGAACGCCGAGAGAATCTTGGCAGCCATCGATGATTGTGTTTCCAAATGGACACCCGGAGAAGATAAGAGATAGATATATAAATGTATCATGATTATGTCATGACAGTTGCGTGATTTCATCGCAACCCGATGGTGAAACCATGAAGGGAAACGACGACAAGGAATATAAACCTATTGACTCCGCGTTCACCAAAGAAGTACGAAGCGACCTAGAGACTCACATGGACAAGTTCAAGGACCCCGTGGTCCTGGGCGAGCTGGTGTACCGCCTCCTTGAGGAGCGCGAGAACACGAACCGGCTGCTCAAGACCCTGCTCCAGAAACTGGAATCACTTGAGATGAAGATGGGAGCGGTACCCGCAGCACCTACGGGCGTTGCGGAAACCCTCCTTCCAGAAATCGACGAACAGATAATGAAGTTCGTCAAGGACACGGGAAAAGCGACATCAGAGGAAGTCCGGGCGAAATTCAAGTACCGTGGAAAAAACGCGGCATCCGCGAGGCTTAACCGCCTCTGCGACATGGGCCTGCTGCGGAAGCAGCAGGTAGGAAAGAAGGTTTTCTTCTTTCCGTGAAGGACAAAAATCCAGAATTTTTGTCCGTATTGGAACACTGTTCCAATTTAATGAAAAAAAGAAGCAACACCGAGGGGGGCCCCAAATGCGGTTCCCTTCGTAACACTGATGGCAAGGCGAGAACGGATCAACCTCCCGCCTCTCTCAATTATTTGGTCCGTTCTCACTTGTTATCCTCCCACAAAAAAAAGAAGGCTAGAAACTCTGACCAGGGTTTCTAGATTCCCTTTTTTTATTTTCATAGATTATCGGGAAGAAGGTCTCTTCTTCCGTCATACGCATGGCAAGGGGCGCAGGCCGAAACCTCCCGCCTCTCTCAAATTATTATTTTGGCCCATAACCCCTTGCCTTAATACTCCTTTTTTCCGCGAAGCAGGAAGTACATAACCAGGATTAGCACGAATATTATTGCCGCGCCGGCCAGCACCAGCGGCAGGCTGTCCAGGATTGGGCTAAAACCGAGCCGGGACGGGTCCGGCACGGGGCTCTGGTACTCGGCAAGGAACCGCATGGCGGTTAATAGAACTGGCATGAATAAATACTCGTTGCCGCAAATTCCGATTATGGCGAGCAGGGAATTCGAAACCACAAAAGACATAGTCATACCTACCGACCCGTTCGATAGGATTATCGGCCAGCCTGAGGCGGTAGCCATAGCCAAGATGGTCCCGTACCAGAGGAGGCACCTCCTGCTTGTCGGCCCTCCCGGCACCGGCAAGAGCATGGTTGCGCAGGCGATAGCGAGCGTGCTCCCAAAACCAAAATTCGAGGTCTCGGTGCTCGACAACCCGGAGAATCCGGAGCGGCCGATTATCCAGATACGCGATGAAAACCAGATTAAGAGGGACAAGAAGGATGAGAAGCAGATTGGCACGGAAGTCTCTCCGATAGACGTCCCCACGTTCGTTTCCGAGAGGCTCGGCTTCAGGTGCCGCAGGTGCGCGGCGCTCAGCGCGTTCACAGAAAGCATCTGCCCGCAATGCGGAGCGGCGAAGAACCAGAAGAACCTGTTCGACAAGTTCGGCATGCCGCCCCAGGGGGCGGGTGCGCCTGAACCGGACAAGGCAAGGGTCGCCACGACAAGAAGGTCGATGGATGGCAAGGAGGACGTCATAATCTACGAGAGGAGCAATGACGGCCGGATAATCATGCTCAGGCAGGATGAGATAAAGAAGCTCGAGGAGTTGAGCAAGAAGTCCAAGAGGAAGATTCTCATCCCCCTCAAGCGCTCGACATTCGTGCAGGCAAGCGGCGGGAGCGAAACGGAGCTCTTAGGGGACATCAGGCACGACCCGTACGGCGGGCACCAGAACCTCGGCACCCCGACATACCAGCGCGTCCTTCCGGGAGCCGTCCATGAGGCGCATGAGGGAGTGCTTTTCATCGATGAGCTTTCCACCCTCGGCAACATTCAGCGCTACATCCTTTCGGCCATGCAGGACAAGTCGTTCCATATAGTTGGGCGCAACCCCATGAGCAGCGGCGCGGCGGTCCGCGTCGAAGCGGTCCCGTGCGATTTCATATTCGTCGGCGCTTGCAACATCAATGACCTCAAGCACATCCTCCCGCCCATGCGCTCGAGAATCCGCGGCGACGGGTACGAGTGCCTCATGAACGCGTACATGGACGACAATGACGCAAACGAGGAGAAGCTCGAGCAGTTCATTGCCCAGGAGATACTCAAAGATGGAAAAATTCCGCATGCGGACCGGAAATCGGTCAGGCTCGCCATCGAGGAGGCCAGGAACATCGCGCGCAGGATAGACAACGTGAAGGGATTCACGCTGCGCCTCCGGAACCTGAGCGGGATAATCAAGATGGCCGGCGACACGGCGGCGACGCAGAAGAAGGAGTTCATCGAGCCCAAGGACGTGGAAATCGCAATCAGGGAATCCAGGCCCATTGAGGACAAGCTCCGCGAGAAGTACGGCAACTGGTGGAGCGCCGAAGTCGCGGACTACGGCGTCCGCAGCGAGAAGGCGGGCCCAGAGACGGCTTGAACAAGGGCTCGGCGGCGAGGGCATTCCGCCAGATCCTTATTTTTTCGGCATTTTCCCCTATTTCTTCAGCAGGCTCCCAAGCAGAGGGGGCACGACGAAGGTCGTCAGAAGGGCCATCGCCGAGATAATAGAGTACTGGGCCGTCGAAAGCACACCCGTGGTGAGCCCGAGGGATGCGATGATGAGGGCAACCTCGCCACGCGGAGCCATGCCGATGCCCACCATCAGCGATTCACGCGCGCTAAGCTTCGCCCAGAGCGAGGCCGCGCCGCATGCAACGACTTTCGTGATGAATGCGATGATTGTAAGGATGATGATGGGGACTGCGAATTCGCTAAGCGCATTTATGTCCACCAGGATGCCGAGGGTTATGAAGAATATCGGCATGAAGAGCATTTCAAGCCCGTACGTCTTTTCCTCTATCTCCTTGATATGCCTGCTGCGGTTCAGGATGACCCCGGCTATGAACGCGCCTACGATAGCCGAGAGCTGGATGAATTCCGCAACATATGCGTACATCAGCATGAATGCGAGGACAAGGAGGAACCTGCGCGCGCTCATCTCTTTCCGGTCCAGATAGCGCAGGAAATAGTCGCCTGCAAGCACGCTTCCAAGGAGGAAGACCGCCGAGGAGATGAAGGTGAGCACGAGGGGCTCGATGGAACCGCTGCCCCCGGTCACGTTTATCACGAATGAGAGGACAAGGAGGCCAAGCACGTCATCTATCACTGCGGCGCCGATGATGATTTTTGCAAACCGCTCTTCAATCAACCCGAATTCCTTGAGCAGCGCGACCGTGACGCCTACGCTTGTGGCGGTCAGGGCCGCCCCGACGAACATGGAATATGCGAAATCGCCGCCCGTGGATACCGCATAAAGATACCCAGCGAGAAACGGGAACACGACACCCGCCGTCGCTACAACGAGGTTGTCTAAGGCGAAAATGCCCTCAATCTTGTTGTGGAGGCCCACCTTGAAGAGAAGCACCACGGCTCCGAGCTGGGCAAACACGTGGATTACCTGCTCGAACCGCAGGATGTTGGGCGGCTCGGCCGGAAGCACGATGGGCAGGTTCAGCGATTTTATCGCGTCCCATTCCATTACGAGGAAGCTATGGCTGAGCAGCATGCCCAGTATCATAAGAATCATGACTGATGGCTGGCGCAGGTAGATTACCGCGAGTTCGCCCAGCACTGCGAGCAGGAGAAGGAACACGATTTCGAAATAAATGTGCTTGCTTTCTTCCACAGCGCCGAAGATGCTTGCGCGCACCACAGATAGCAGGAGAAGTGCAAACACCCCGAGCACGATGAGCGGGGCTAACCTGTCAATTACCTGTTTCATCGGAATAAACAGCCATTAATAATTTATATGAGTTTCTGTGTTGATGGACGTTCCCGTAGTGATTGCCGCCCAGGAAATCCTGACCCTGGCAGTTTCTGTGATAGTCCTTTCGCGCGCATCAAACCTTGTTGTGGACAATATTGTAAAGCTGTCCCAGTTCTTCAGGGTGAGCCAGGTGGCGATTGGATTCGTCCTGTTGGCAGTGGCGACCAGCCTCCCCGAGCTCTCGGTTTCGGTCGTATCATCCGCACTAGGCGAAGGCGCCATCGCTGCGGGCAATGTGTTCGGTTCCAATATAGCGAACATCCTCCTCGTGCTCGGGATTGGCGCATACCTTTATGGGCTCAAAATAAGCGCGGGCGACCTGAAGGGCATCGGACTCGTTCTCCTTCTAACCACGATAATATCGGTATATATCATATTCAACAGCTCGATAGGGCAGAAAGCGCTCGGTTTCGCCGAAGGGATTCTCCTGCTTGGAGTGTTTGCAGCGTATGTCTGGTATACGCTTAAGCGAAACAGGATTGAAACCGCTGACGGCAACGGGCAGACAACCAAAAAAGAGGCGCTGAACGCGTTCCTCCTATTCGGGGTGGGCGTGATGGCGGTTCTGGTCAGCTCAGGTTTCGTGGTGAGTTCGGCCGTATCCCTCGCCAGGTCGTTCGGCATTGCCGAGAGTTTCATCGGCGCCACGGTTATCGCGATAGGCACATCACTGCCGGAGCTGAGCATCGACCTCCAGGCCATACGGAAAAAACGTTACGGGGTCGCGCTCGGGGATGCGATAGGAAGCAACATGGTGAATATCACGCTGGTGCTTGGCGCTGCCGCAGCAATTAACCCCATTCAGGTGACTCTCCCGGTTTTCATAGCTGCCCTCTTATTCGCAGTGATTGCAAACAGCCTTCTATTGTATGCAGCCGCAGTGAACAAGGGGCTGAAGAAAGCAGGCGGCATGCTGTTTTTGGCTGTATATGCGATTTACCTGATAGTCGCATTCGCGCTTCAAATCAATGAGATTACTTCTTAGGCCTGCTCATGTAAAGAGCCGCGCCGACAATCAGGATAGCGCCTTCAAGCGCGAAGAGGTGGATGGGGAAGAAGGCGAGCATAAGCAGGGCGGTTAGCGCTCCGGCATAAGCGAACACCGGGATGCCTGCGAATCTCGGGCTGGTGAAGCCCCGTTTTATCCTGGCACCGGCGAGCGCGATGAGGGAGGCGTTCACAACAAAATAAGCAGTGAATACCGCCAGGTCAGTAAGCTGGGCGACAGTCTTGATGTCCGCAAGGGATGCGATTGCGGCTGCCATAAGGCCGACAAGGGCCACTGATATGAAGGGCGTCCCCCGCGAACCAACACTCGAAAACTGCTTGGGCAAGGAACCCCCCGCGGACATTCCGTAGAGAATGCGGGAAGGAACGATAAGGAACATCAGCACAGTGTTCGCAGTCGCGAACAGTGCGATATACGACATCAATGGGGCGTAGCCTCCGAGCATCCGCGAGACCACCAGGGTCAATGGCGCCTTCGACTCGGATAGCGCTTGCCAACCGACCTCGCGCACCGCGGCAATCGCAACGAGCATATACAGGACGGTGGATATCGCGAGCGCGAGGATGAGCGCCCTGGGCACGATTTTCCGGCTGTCTTTTACCTCCTCGGAGAGGTTGGCGATGTTCTCGAACCCGATGAAGGCGAAGAAAATGACGGATACGGCCGCGATGATGCCTCCGACGCCATCTGCAGGGGGCTCGAGCAGATTCACTTCGGTTTGAGACGGGGTGAGGAAGCCCGCGGCTATCACGATTAGCAGACCGAGCATCTCCAAGGACGTCGCGACATTGTTGAAGCCGGCGGATTCCTGTATCCCCCAGTAATTCAGGACCGTCATGGCGCCTATCAGCAGAAGGGCCGCCACGGCAGGATCGATTCCAATCAGCGAGTGGAGATATCCTCCAAAGCCAAGAGCCACGGTTGAAGCGGCTATTACGGTGCCAATCGCGAGTACCCATCCGACTGCGAACGACAGCCATTCCCTCTTGAACGCTTTGCGCGAGTAGTTGTATTCCGCCGCCTCGCTCGGGAACATGCTTGAAAGCTCGGCATAGCTGAGCGCGGTGAAGATGGCGATAAAAGCCGAGATGAGGAATACGGCCCAGAGCATGTTCCCCGCCAGGCCCGCGCCTATGCTTATCAGCGCGTAGACGCCCGCCCCGAGAATCACCCCGATGCCATAAAGGGTTGTGCTGACCAGCCCCAGCCCGCGCTTAAGCCCCATTCCATCGCCCGCCGGTTCAGGATTGCGTTTCTTCGCTGATTTTCTTCTCGGCCTGGTTGATGGCGACGCGCGCGGTGTCTATCAGCAGCTTGCTCAGGCCGTTCTTCTTGAGCGGCGGGCGGGCCAGGTACATGTAATTGGCAGTCCCGCTTATGATGCCCTTCTTCCGGTCCCCATCCGTGGCGAATTTGACGTCTGCTTTCGACACCGCTATCATGAACGGCTTCCTGCCGCATTTCTCCTCGATAATCCTGGCGCAGGCCGCGACGGCCTCTTTCAAATCCTTGTCCTCTTCCATGGCATGGCTTCCAGGTCAAAAATTAAAAATGCATTCAGAATGCATCATGAATGGCCGGCGGAATACAACCGGAAGAAAAGGGCAGATATTATAATATTAATTGAAGGAAGGGGATTCATGAGAACCTTCCTCGCGTTCGGACTTATCCTGATATTGGGCTTATATGGCTGCATCGGCCAGACGTGCCCCAGCACGGCGGACCCGGTTTGTGGAAAAGACGGCATCACCTACACAAACGCATGCCAGGCAACGCAGGCCGGAACCGAAGTCAAGAGCAAAGGCTCGTGCGAAGCGAACCTCTGCGAAGACTCCGACGGCGGCAAGGACCTTTTCAACCAGGGAACCGCATCCGCCCGTGCAGGCAGCCTGCAGGACAAGTGCAAGGATGCGCTTACGGTGGAAGAAGCGTATTGTTCGGCCAATGCGGCGGCCTCTGAAGCTATCCCCTGCCCGAGCGGCTTTGCGTGCACAGCCGGGGCTTGCGTGAAGGCCCCGTGCCAGGATACGGATAATGGAAAGGATGAGAAAGTCAAGGGCACAGTCACATCGCCCGGGACGAGCAATAGCGACGAATGTTCCGGCTCATATTCGGTCAAGGAGTATTACTGCAGCGGAAATGATGCCAAATCAGAGGATATCGATTGCGGCGACGGCATGCAGTGCGTCAGCGGCGCATGCATCGAAGCCTCATGCCTTGACAGCGACGGCGGCAAGGATGCCGCAAAAAGCGGAACCGTAACCAAGGGCAAGGATTCGTTCCAGGACACATGCAGCGGCGCCTCCGCGGTGAAGGAATACTTCTGCAACGCCAAGAAGGTCGAGTCGGAGGTTATGGCATGCCAGGCCGGATTCTCGTGCAAGGAAGGAAAGTGCACGAAGGACGTGTGCGCGGATTCCGACGGCGGCAAGGACATCCTCGTGAAGGGGACCGCGTCGTTCCAGAACATGACGGGGACCGACAACTGCTACAGCGCGACGGCCGTGCTGGAGTATTTCTGCTACTCCGAGACATCCATGCAGAACGAGAAGATAAACTGCGGGACCGGCAAGGAATGTTTCGACGGCAAATGCAGGACCGTACAATGCGCCGAGAACCTCACAAGCATCGATGAGACCAGCCAGATGTACAATATC
Organism: archaeon; assembly: GCA_020052325.1. Lineage (GTDB taxonomy): Archaea > Micrarchaeota > Micrarchaeia > Anstonellales > Bilamarchaeaceae > Bilamarchaeum. The sequence continues at coordinate 4,453 of JAGVPF010000052.1, read as the reverse complement.
GCGAACTACGATGACACCGATGAGCTAATCCTCCACGTGGGGGAGACGGTCGAGATAAACGACGAGTTCATGGTCAAGCTATATTCGATAAGCGGCAACACATCCACGTTCAGGATGTACGAGAATTACGAGGCTTTCAAGGACACCGACCACCTCTGCAGCTTCTCGCTCGATACGGGCGAGGATGACAACGATTTCTGCAGCGAGAACACCGAGACCATCGAGGTCCTTTCGGTGAATGACAGCGAGGATTTCGCCGAACTGTCGATTGGCGAGTACCACGCAGTCCAGTATTACAGCCAGGAGGGCAGTGTCAGCGACTGGACCAGCAACCCGATATGCCCGGATGACGAGGTTGTCTACGACCTGTACAAGGCGGAGTTCTACCCCTACCTGGACACATCCGGCTCTGGCCTTGACCTGGAAGGGAAGAGGTTCGACATATTCGACACTACGGCAACGATAGTCGACGTGTCGAGTGACACCGTGACCTTTGAGCTTGACGGGGACGAATACGAGCTCGAAAGCGGGGACGAGTTCAGCTACCTCGGGCAGGACTACAGGGCGACGCTGACCTTCAACGATGGCGGGCTCTTCAAGTTCGATGCGAGGCCCGCCTGATTTTTTTTCTCATTTTTAATTTCCCTTTTTTATTGAACCGGAGCGACACCTATTGTTGCGTGTCCTGCCGCCTGATGGGATTTTTAAGAATTCCATGCACCATATCCGATGGATGGAAATACTCATCACAGGTTCAAGCGGAACGATAGGCACCCGCCTATTCGAGGCACTCCTTGCGCAGGGGCACGACGTTACGGGCCTGGACCGCAAGCCGAACAAGTGGAATCCTGAACTGGATGCGAAAACCCGCAGAATCGACCTCCTTGACAGGGACGTCCTGATGGGACTTGGGGGGAGATATGACGCAATCGTGCATTTGGCAGCAAACGCGCTCGTGTACAAGCTGGTCGTCAACCCGGGCATGGCGATGGAGAATGTGGATACCTGCTTCAATGTATTGGAATACGCCAGAGCCAAAGACGTCGGCAGGGTATTCTTCGCATCGTCCAGGGAGGTCTACGGCAACATCATGGCAAGAAAGCGGGTTTCCGAAACCGACATGCGCATCTCCAACTGCGAGAGCCCGTATTCGGCGAGCAAGATGGCCGGCGAGGCTTACATGCACGCATACTCCGCCTGCTACGGCATCAGGCACGTGATAGCAAGGTTTTCGAATGTGTATGGGATGTACGACGACTCCGACCGCGTCGTGCCCCTCTGGATACGGCAGATGAAACGCGGGGAGGGGATAACCGTTTACGGCAGGGAGAAGACCCTGGATTTCACGTACATCGATGATTGCGTCGATGGAATAACCCGCATCCTTGACCGGTTCGATTCCGTTTCGGGAGAGACGTTCAACATCGCATCCGGCAAGGACGTCCAGCTGACCGAGGTCGCGGAGATGCTGAAGGGAATCATCAGGTCGAAATCGGAAATAACGATGGGCGACATCCGGACGGGCGAGGTCTGGAAGTACAAGGCGAACAATTTGAAGGCGCGCAGGCTCCTCGGCTTTTCACCGAAAGTCGGCATCGAAGATGGCCTGAGAAGGGCCGTCGAATGGCATACGGCTAATCAAAAATAGCAGAATAGAATCCATGCCATGCCCGGAGGGTGTTGCAAGCATTGTTCACGCGAGGCCGTTTAAGGCCGAGCAAGTGAACAAAAACGCTCCTGCCGCGATTTGAACGCGGGTTCACAGAGTTCTCCGAATGCCGGAGATAACCTCAGGCCTTTTTCCAGGGTTTTTGGCCGGCGGAAAGCCGGGGCCAAAAAGCCTTGAGAGTCTGTTGTCCTTGACCGGGCTAGACTACAGGAGCTAAGAGCTTAGCGATTAATCATGGCAACGAGGGTTTTAAAAGATTAAAGCAACCCCCTTTTCCGCAGCTCCCCGGCGATTTTAGGCGGCGCGGGCCTGCAGTTGCAGCTCCGCGCATGCGCAAGATGCCATTCACACCGCTGCTCGAAGGTCGCCCCGACCGGGATGCGGTTCCTATCGTGCCAACCGGAATTTATCCTCAATGCCATACCCCCACCCTTGGGAGAATTAGAAGAGAAAGAAAGAAAAGGCTATGCGGGCTCCACAATGTCTTCATCGCTTATAACATAATCCTCGTCCATCACGCCAAGGTCGATGTCGGAGTCCGATATGTCCGATGCGGATGTATCCGGGGGAGGGATCAGTTCCTCGCCTGGAAGTTCGGCCTCGATATCGTCATCAGAACCCGAGATGTCCGCATCGCCCACAGAGCCGCCGGGCTGCGGTGTGTCCTGGGCAGCAGGCCCGGATGGAAGCGATGACGCCTCCGTGCCAGATTGCTGAGCCCCGGACGCCCCCCGGCCGCCAATGCAGCCAAAGAGCAGCAGCAGGGTCAGCGCACCTGCCAGAAGCAGGAAACCGTATCGCTTTTCGGTTTGCCGTTCCATCAGCTCGACCTCAGTTCATGAAGGATAGCCTTGATTTTCTGCGCTGCCGAGTGCAAATCGTCAAGAATGCCCTGCCCTGCGCCATCCGTATACTGGGCGGTCCCGGCATCTTCCAGCGCATCAGATGCGGAATCGATGTCCGCCTGCGCGCTATCGACGTCGTCAGAAAGCCCGGCTTCGGCTGCCTCATCTGATATGGAGGCGAGCACAGAATCCAGCTTTTCGGCTTCGAATTTCACCCAGAAGTGGAAGTTGAGGCCCTCCTTGCAGCCGTTGAAAAGGCAGTACTGGTGGATGGCATCTTTGGCACCCGTGCCGTTTTCCGCTTCATCAAGGGCGTCCTGAAGCGGGTCGACGACCTGCTCCCAGGCATCCCGTATGAGGGAATCCAGTCCGCTGGCGTCAATCCCCTTTGCGCTCATGTTATCCGCGCGCTCCTGCGCCCTTTCCAATGCCGCTTCGTAGGCGTTAACCTTTGCCTCGGAGAAGCGGCCCATCGACTCATCGTTGCACGCATGATACTCGGATTTGTATGAGTCGTACTCTATGCGAAGCTGCTCGCCTACGGACCCGCCTACGCCATGCCTTGCAGACATGATGTTTTCGCGCGCTGCACGCATATGCGGGGCGAAGCTGTCGCGAAGATAGAGCCGGTATCCGTTAGCGTCGCCCGAACCGGAATAGCCTTGCAGGGTTTCAACGTCCGTTTCAAGCGCGTCGAGATCATCCTGCAGATTTTCGGTGCCGTTCACGTTCTCCATCATCGATTCCAGGACGCCATTCATGAAATCGGCCTTGCATATAACGTTATCCATGGAGGAAGTCAGCAGTTCCCCCTTAATCTCGTCCATGCCCATGCGCGAGCTGCCGCTCCCGTGTCCTCCGGATGCGCCTGCGGCGCCATTGAAGCCGCCTATTGCGCTGACCATCGGGACAAGCAGCAACGCGAAGAGCATTGCGTATTTCAATTCCATCATGTTCACCTCTTCCCCATGCGCTCAGGGCGTATGGGCAACTTGACCTTTTTGGAACGGTATTTATATTTTCCGTGGAACGAGTGGAACGTTTCACGACGGAACCGGATGGAACAAGCAGGAAATCCCGGGAAAATGAATCACGCGTGTGCGGCTTCGGTAATCGTATCGGTAAGTGTGATTAGATTCCGGTTTCCCTTCTGGGATTTCTTGATTATGCCGCGGTTTTCAAGCGAGGAAATCCGGCGCGAGAGGGTTGCTTTCGGGACATGCGTGTTCAGGTAAAGGGTAGCCTGGGTCGTCTTTCCGCCCTGCCTGATTATCTCCCGGACGATTTCTTTTTCGGTTTCGTCCAATGTCCTGAAAATGGCATTCGATTCGAGTGTAGATGGCGAGGCAGTATTGACGCGAGCGGGGATTTCCGTCACGGGCGAAGGTGGTTGCGTGGGGGGTCGGAATTGTGCTGACCGGGCTTTTATTCCCAGGATTGCATTAAGGAGGATGACTGCCAGGACCAGGATTCCGAATGCGGCCATTAGCATATTATCCGATGACGCAAATTGTGCCGGGGTTGCGGCAAGCTCATATGAGGCACGCATGCGGGCGCGGTGCGCTGTGTCGATTTGGCGGGCAGAGTACGAGATGATGAGCGAACCGTTCCCGCTTGAGACGGCACCGTTAGTCCCTTTGAGGGTCGAACCGGCGGGCAAAACCAGCGATGCATTGAAAGCGCTGATGTTTTCCGTGGAACCGACTGAAAGGTCGAAGTCCCAAAGAGAACCGCTCTTGGTAGTCCATGAAGAGGAGGACGCCGAATATTCCAAGTAGTCCACAGGAACAGAGGCGCAAATAAGCGTGTAGTTATTCTCATGGCGCTCCGTATGCCCGATAACCAGGCCGCTCCTGTCCCTTACCGAGATGGCTTCCATGGAACCGGAAAGGTTAAGGCAGACCGACTCGCCAGGAGAGGCTGCACACTCTGCCGCGAT
>JAGVPF010000080.1 GCA_020052325.1 archaeon | reverse complement strand
GCTCTTCCGATCTGAAGGATATCGACTTTGCCGAGGTTCATGATTGTTTCACCATCGCAGAAATCATGGCTATAGAAGACCTCGGCTTTTTCAAGAAAGGCCAGGGGGGGCCTGCGAGCCTGGAAGGCAGGACTGCCATCGGCGCTGAAATACCGGTCAACACGTCCGGGGGCCTCAAAGCATGCGGGCACCCGGTCGGCGCAACCGGCATCAAGCAGGCTGTCGAGTGCGTCTGGCAGCTGCGCAACGAGGCCGAAGGCCGGCAGGTCAAGGACGCCCAGATAGGGCTCAGCCACAACGTGGGCGGCAGCGGGGCCACCGCGGTAGTGCACATCTACAAGAGAACCTAGCGTGTTCTGATGGGCCGCTCCGGATTTGTCTATGGCAAGTTCTATTCCGGTGAACCTGGGCCAGTGGGCTATTCCCTGCAAGACATCACGGCTGGCGCAGATGCCGGTGCAGGTGCGAAGCCAACAAAGGAAGCGCGCCAGCGGCAGGACGCTGGCCACAGGTTCTTTTGCCTGCGCAATGGAGAAAGCCCGGCAGCGCGATTCTGGCTCGGCTACGGGGGGTCGTGCAAATACTGGCAATCAGAACATCCGCTATCGGGCGGCTCGCCTTACATCTACGGCCTATCTTTAGGGCAGGACAGTTTGGGGCAGAGCGGGCCGGATTCCGCTTTCAGCTCCGATATCCTCAATCCGCTTCTGGCCTGCCTGCAGGAATATATCGGAGCGGAAGCCAATGGAAGGCTGGTCCTCTGCACGCCGGTCCCAATCCGGAAAAAGGAGCTCTCAGCATGCCAGCTCTACCTCCTGGCCACTTATGACTCGCTTATCCCCCATCTCATCTCCAGCCCCGTAGTCCGGTCCCAGGGCCTTCCTGAAAAAGCCGTTGATGCCCTCCGCGTACATGCCCCTGCTTTCACATCGATAGCGAGCAGGCTGCTTTCTGCCTCGCATTTAAGGAAATACCTTATCGAGGGGACGCTGGCCGGGCAGCGCCTCCGGATAGCATTCAACGGCCCGAAGGCAATGGCATGCTTCTATTCCGGCGTCATTTTCAGCCAGACGCAAAGCAAAATCCGGCCGTTGCTTTTTGGCAAGCCTCCGAAGTCCCCCCCCGTAGATATGGAAGCCAGCTGGTTTGCAAGGACAGCCGCACCAAAGCCCCACGGAACAGTGCTCCCGTCGTTCTGCCGCTCCATCCTTAGCGTGGGGGGGTCTTTCGATGATTATATCGAGTCACTCCCGAAAAGCGCCACGAGCGACATAAAGAAGATAATATCAGGTGGATTCGAAGCCGCCATTTCGCGGGATTTCTTCGACCTCCTCATCTTCTACCATTCCATGTACCTGCCAATGCTTGGCGCAAGGCACCGTGAACATTCCTTTTACCTCAGCTTTGCCGAAATCGCGAATTATTTCAATAATGGCTTCATACTGTTCGTCAAGCGCGGCCGATGCCCGGTTGCAGGGATGATTTCGGTGGAGCACGGTGGCGTAATATGGGGCAAGGTCCTGGGCATCGCGGCAGGTTCGGCTGCCCACACCCAGGCGGGCGCCAATTCCGCAGTCGTTTACTATCTGATAAAATACGCTCACGACAACCGCCTTGGCACGGTGGACCTGGGCTACTCGAGCCCTTTCGGGAGCGATGGCGTGCTGAAGTTCAAGGCCAAGTGGGGCGCCCGCATTGTCGCAGACCGGAACATCGACTTCCTCTGCCTGGAATTTCGGAGCGAGGAGACGAAACAGAGGTTCTTCACGGCTCTGTCCCCCCTCCAGCTTGATTCGCTCGAGTGCTACGACCCGCTCGACATCAGTTCCTCAGCCTGACAAATGCAAGGCCGGCAAAAAGCAGGATGAAACCTGCGGACGAGCCCGGGCACGGGCTCTCTATCTCCCCGCACTTTATCGCGGCGCTCTTTACGCAATAGTCCGCCGAAGCATAGCATACCGCCGTGGAACCTTCCCTGCAGTCCTCCGAATCATTGCCAGTGGTATACTGGGCCGTGCAGCTGCGCAGCTCATCAGCGCACGCATCGAGCGCCGGGCATTTCCCCTCGGCGTACTTGGCCGCCATTATCGGGTAGCTCACGCTTACGCATGTCGTCCCGGAGGACGTGAACCCGCTCTTGCAGGACTGGTCCACCTTGCCGTTCGCATCGAAGGTGCAGGACCCGCATGTCTTGCCGTAGGCTTCGGATGCGCATCCTGCGAACGAGCAGGATGCCAAGACCAGCAGGATCGCGAAAACAATCGTCGCCTTTGAAATTGCCATGGCGAGGATAGGATATCAAATATTATAATGGCTAGCGGAGGCCGTGAGAACACAGCGGAATCGTTCTATCCTGGAATTCCCAGCGAAAGATTCCCCAAACTGATCATCCGATTGTGAATCCCAGGGTGAAAATAATAACTTAGAAAAAATACCTGCAATTCACTTCCTGATTTTCACGAAAACCAGCCCTGCGAAAATGAACGAGAATATTTCGACCGGATTCCCGCAAGTCTCTATCTCTAGATCGTTGCATTTCGCCGCCGCGCTCTTGGTGCACAAATCG
>JAGVPF010000006.1 GCA_020052325.1 archaeon | reverse complement strand
TAGGCCGTGTTCATAACATACCCCGAGATTGGACTGCCCCTGTGCATCTCCCTGCTCCGCCGCTTTGCGAAACCATTTAACTGCCTTAATAGCATCCTTTGGCACACCATTGCCATCGCTATACTTTACCCCCAGCATTACCTGCCCCTGTACAACTCCTTGCTCCGCTGACTTGCGGTACCATTTGACTGCCTCTACACCATCCTTGGGCACGTCGTTGCCATGGTCATATATTAGCCCCAGAGAGAACTGCGCATCTGCATCGCCTTCCTCCGCCGATTTGCACAACAACTTTATAAAAGCCGCTATATCTTTGCATCCATGCGCTGCCTTACCCGCCTTACATAGTCCCGCTGGGTTCTCCGTGGATTTAACGGAAGCACTGACCGCGACTTTCTGCGACGCATACACCAAGGCCGCATCTCCGCGATTGTTTTTGGCGCTCACATCAGCCTTGGCTGCCAGTAGCGATTTCACCACCTCGACGTGGCCTCTCTTCGACGCCGACATCAACGCCGTGACATCATTCTTATCTTTGGCATTCACATCTGCCCCTGCCGCCAGCAACACCTTCACCACCTCTACATCGCCCATCATCGACGACATTCTCAACGCCGTTCTGCCCAAATCGTCCTTGGCGTTCACATCCGCACCGGCTGCGAGCAGCGCTCGCACTACCTCGACATGGCCCGTAGCAGACGCCGCCATCAACACCGTGCTGCCATCCTTGCCTCTAGCGTTCGCTTCCGCCCCTGCCGCCAGTAGTGCCTTCATCTCCTCGACGTCACCTTCTAACAACGCCAACATCAACGCCTTGTTGCTATTACTGCTTTTCTTGGCGGCCACATCCGCCTTGGCTGCGAAAAGGGCTTTGACCCGCGTGAGGTCTCCTGTACTAGCCGCTCCACACAGGTTCCCCTCTGCGCCCCACGACGGTGCCGACAAGCCGCCCAGTAGAAAGCAAGCCGCCGCTAAGCCGACCATCATATTTGGAACCCGCGTTATCATCTTACTTTCACCCATCAGCATCTGAACCCATAAAAATACCCTGCTCCTGATGGTCATCCCGTCAGAGGCAGGGTCATAGCGAATCCCCCCGATATTTTTCTACGCCCTTATCCCGAGCCCCTTCCCTATCTTCGCCATTATTCTTTCATGCTCGGCTTTCGCCGCGGGAGTTGAGGCAATTTCCTCCCTCAGAACCCTCGGAAACTGGTCCATAATTTTTCCGAACTTGATTTCGGAGGTTTGCGAGAGGGCCAATTTCGCTAACTCACTCGCCTGCATATACTTACTCAAAAACATGGTGGGCGATACAGGATTCGAACCTGTGACCTCTTGCGTGTCGAGCAAGCGCTCTAGCCAACTGAGCTAATCGCCCCAAACCGAGGAGACGGGCTGAAGCCCGCCTTACGGAGACACAACGCTCATTTTCTGATTTCCGGGCGCCGGATCCCGGCTTCACCGGGATGGCCTCTCTCATGACCGCTCGCGTGGATTTCCACGCGCCGGATTCAAAACGAGGAGGATCTTCGGGCCCGCACTGAAATCAGGGACTCGAGGCTTTCAAAGATCTTCGTGCCGATGCCCGGGATGTCCATCAAGGCCTGCTTGGTCTTGAAGGGGCCGTGGTCGCTCCGCCAGTTCACGATCGCCTGGGCCCGCTTCACGCCGATCCCCGGGAGCTCCGTCAACTCGAGTACGTTCGCAGTGTTGATGTTCGTCGGCGTCGGCTTGCGCAGCGGGACGACATCCCCCTGTTGCGCACACCACGCCGACGTACTTCCCGACACGAGGACACACGCGAGCGCACTCCATCCGAGCCAGCGATTCATGCCGCATTTCCCCCCACGACATCCCGTATACCCGGCCTCGCACCTGCGGCGCACAGGAGGAAGAGGCCCCCGTACAAGGTCGGTCTTTTCAGGGGAAACCGCCCGCTTAACCCGCCATTACTATAGGATAACGCGGTCCGTTTCGCAAGCGGATTAACGGAAAAGGTGTTAACGAAAAAGGGGGAGAAGGAGGGTATAGACCAGGAAGAAGACCACGAGAATGATGACGACCATGACGATTCCCGTCTTGATCCTGGCGGCGCGCTGTTCGTGCTTCCGAAGACCGATCGTCTGGAAGCTGCCGGTGCTCAGGTAGCTCACAAAACGCTTCTTTGAATCCGGCATCACGGTGGGCCCCAGGAACCGGGCGACGGTGCCTTCGTCGTGCCTCTTCTCGGGCTTCGGCTTCGCGATGAATCGATCGAGACGGCGGATTTCCCGGTTGACCTCCGAGAGGCGCCCGTCGAGCTCCTTGAGGTGCCGTGAGACGATGCGGCAACGCGAACCGAATGGCCATTTCATAGTGTCGGCATTGCGGGAGGCCTGAAGGCCTCCCCACGAAATCATGTGCGTGCGCGATCCAACCACTACGGGAGGCCTGAAGGCCTCCCTACGAAATCATGTGCGTGATACGAGATTTTGTGCGTGCGCGATCCAACGGGCATTGCGGGAGGCCTGAAGGCCTCCCTACGAAATCATGTGCGTGATACGAGATTTTGTGCGTGC
>JAGVPF010000103.1 GCA_020052325.1 archaeon | reverse complement strand
CAGACCAAGATAATGCGCTGCGAGCACGAAGAGGAAACCGAAAAGCCCGCCGAATGCTACCGCCAGGATTGACCAGAGGTTTATGGCGATGCCGAGATGGAATGCCGAGTTCAGATAAGCGAATGCGAGGATGCCCAGGATGGAGTTGGCAAGGATGGCGAGGGGATTCTTCAGGAACTGGATCAGCAGGTAAAGCACGAAAAGAGCGGCCAGTAGAGTGCCCAGCTCGATGTAGATTGCCATGCAATAGAAACGCCTGCAAATGTTAAATGCCTTCCCTTGCCGCGGAAATGGGGTGTCCGGGTTTTTGTTTATAAACAAAGCCAGCGCGAGCAAGTTCACCAAGTCGGGGAGATTTCCCCGGTCCAAGAATCTGGGGGCCCTTCCGGGCCTCATTATAATCATGAAAGGGTGGTCGGATGGAAATGAAAGGAGAGAACGTTCGGGGGAAAATAGATTCGCTCATGAGGTACAGGGATGCGCTCGATGAGGGCGAGAGGGAACTTTTCGACGTCCTCATACACTATGCCAACGAGGTCGCGATGGAGGTAGAGCAAAGCATTTCCCCCATTCAACACTCATGCTGAAGATGGTAACAGCCTTCTTTATGGGAGTAGACGCCGGAGCGGGACGAGAGGCCTGCTCCGGCTGATATTTTTCGGGGCGTGGGAGGGCTTTGCCCTTCCCGCCTCCCACTCTGTCCTGGTTCTTGGAAATGAAAAAGGCGCATTACTGCTGCCCGAAAACGAACTGCAGCAAAACCGGGTGCCGGGAGTCTATAACCTTGTCCAGCTTCTTCTTCATTTCGGGCGTCTTCGCTTTCTCGTGGAGCATCTCGATAATCTTCTGCCTCGCTTTAAGCGCGCCGACCAGGCCGTCATTCACTTCCACGAACATCTTTGCGAGTTCCACGGCCTCCGGGCCAAGCGCCTTGACATCGATTTCCTTTGGTGCTTCATGGTGGCTATGGCATCCGCCGCAGCATTCATCTTCCGATTTCCCTTTCTTGCAGTGGCCTTCCATATGAATCGGTCGGAATGAGCAGGTAACAGTTTAAATGGAATTGGGTGCCACGAAACGAGATGTCAGCGACCGGACTTTGCGAGCCGCTTAAGTTTCCGGACCTTTGAGGCCTTCCCCTTCTTGCCCGGCAGCCTTCCGTGCTTGCGAACCTTCCTTGATGCTTTGATGGGCTTGCGCTTCGCCGCCTTTTTTCTTTTGACCATTTTGTTCACCAAAAAATGATGCCTTCGATATCTGGACTCGGTGAGGAAGTTCCTCAAGCGATTATGGATTACAATCTTAACCCATCCACGCGCTTTAGAGGTTATCTTCATCGCGCCAAAGCGAGCGTAGCAAGCACGGGTTTCGTACGGTGAGTTATAGTCCAGTCACCGAATTTATGGCCGATTGCTTGTCAGAGGCTGCAAAGGACGCATCCTTTCCAGGACAACCGAAATGCCCGAAACGAAGGCATCAGGTTAGAGTAGTTGTAGCGAAAAAAGCTTAACACTTTCTACAAAAAATTTATAATTTTATCCTTTTTTTGTTAGAAAAAGTCTATTTTCACGTTTTTTTAACATGGTATTAAGGTGATATATGTGAAATATCTGTTTTTATATCTTTCCACGAGCGTCCCCCTCAGGCCAGAAGATTCGGGGCAAAGAGGAGCAGCACGCCTAAAAGCAGCATCACGGCTCCGCCGATGATTTTGCAGTACCTGGCGTACTTCTCTCCGGTGTTGCTCATTATGAGAAGGGCCGAGCCGAAGACGAGCAGGTCATCGAGCATGAAAAAGATGTCATAGAGCGCGATGTAGCCGTAATACTCCAGAGTCGAGAGCTTGCTCAATGCCAGGACCTGCGTGAATACGGCCGGGATGGCAGACGAGCAGACGAACTCGATGGAATTTATCGTGAATGCCAGGAACACTATTCCGACGAAGGTCATCCATGTCAGCGGAGCCGACACAAGCTCCTTCATCCGGGCCGAAAGCTTCTTCCTGTCTTCGGCACCCGCCACATGGCAGACCATGGCGCCTTTTGTCTCCAGGAATTCCCGGATGGAAATGATTCCCCCGCCCAAAGCGATAAGCCCGATGATTATCGTCACGGCGCGGACATAACCCAGGAAGAGGAAGGCATTGAGCCATGCCGTCATGAACAGGAAGTAAAGCACGCCGGAGGATAAGACGAAGACGCCGACAATCAGGGCAAGCCGGCGCTTGTCATTCAGGTTCATTAGGAGGCTGATGAGATAGACGAGGACCCACATCGCGCAGGGGTTGAAGCCATCGACAAAGCCGAGGACCGCGGCAAGGACCGGGAGGGACATCTGGGCTATGTCGGTCCGCCCAAGGATAGGGAGGTCCATCCCCTTAGTCAGGAAATCATATGATGTTGATGAAACGGGCGCACCGCTGCAGCCCTCGTCCAGGCATTTTTCCACCGCATCGTGCATCAGTGCGCCGGTCGTTTCTTCGGACTGAAAACCGACGAATATCCTGTTTCCGAAGATCGTCGTGGGCGTGCCGAGGCTTTCCGGGCCCATGCTGAAGTTCTGGGCCATAACCAGCATGAGCCGGGATTCCGAAGGCACAGTCACATCGTGCCTGACGATGACGATATCGGGGAAATCCGATTGCAGCTTCTCATTGAGGGGCTCCTGGGCCGCGCAGTGCGGGCATGTGGGGGAATAGAAGAAATGGACCGCAAGCTTGCCCGAATAATCCGCCTGCGGGGGGGCGGCGCTCTCAAATGCAAGAAGCGCCGCGCCTATGATGAAGAGAAGGATTATGAGGGAGCGGTTGAACGGGGTGGCCAGGAATCCTGAAACCTCGTCCTTGATTGTCATCGTATCATCTTTTTCCTTTCGGCCGAATCGTTAATGGCGCGCATATTCTTAAGGGTGTACTCGTCCAAAAGGCGCTCGTCTTTCCCGCCCAGCTTTTCGATAATCATCCCCCAGTGGACTGAAACGACATCCCCCGTCTTCAATTCGGAAACGAAGCGCATTCCGCCACGCTCGAATAAAACCCTTGATTTCTTTTCCTTGATGGCAAACCCGCCATCATATCCTATCGAGCGCCGAAGAAGGGTTGCGTCCTTTCCAGACACCGATAGGATTTTCCCGGAGGTAATGCAGCAGGAATCGTAGTTGCGAATGGTGCGCGGGACCGAGTCGCTGACGAAATTCACATACAGGACGTTGAAGCTGTGGTGGGGGAGGAGCCCATCTGGCAAACCATCGCATAGCCGCCTTGCCCTCGCTGGCTGTTTTCCCTTCAAAAGGTCTTTTTCAATAAACGAGCGCAATGCGCCCGGGCGGACGGATTCGAGAAGGCCATTCCCGGTCCAGAATGCACGCACCACCTCCTTATCGAAAGGGCCGAGGCCGCTTTCGCGCGCAATCAGCGACAGGTACGCGTAATGGGCGGAAAAGCGCTCCAATTCCGTACGAAGCGAGACCGGACCGGTTTTTCCCCCCTGGAAATTCCGGAGGGCGGCGCAGAAGCCGCGCGTCCCGCAGTAGCCGTGCCGGTTCGGTGGGAACGCATAATAAGACGCGAGTTCGGTTCCGTCCATGCAATCAGGACCCGCGAACTTGCAGGTGCGGCGCGAATGTGCGGGAAAAGGCCGCGAGCCCTGCGATTGCCGCAACGCCGATGAGTATCATGAAAAGCCCGGCGGCTTCGCCCGGTGTTACCGCCTTTCCAAGGAAGAAAGCGTCCAGAACGGCAGTGACGATGCCGCCGAGGGCCAGGATGCTTGCGGCCTTGAGGATGGGGAGGTATTTCAGCGAAGTGTACCATGCCATCATGAAAGCCCCGAGGGCAACGGATGTCAGCAAAAGCCACTGGATGGTTTCGATGCTGGTTAGTGCGAACGAGCCGAGAGCGCCGCCGATTCCCATTGTTGCCAGAAGGACGACAGACCCAAACAGCATCCTCGAGGCCATCAGGGTCCTTGGAGCGATGTCCGAGAGTGCTTTCCTGGAGAGCGTGTATTCCAATGCCCAGAGCATCGTCGCGCCCAGTACGAGTAGCTGGCCCAATCCCAATTGCAAATCGCCCGATACGAGCAGGGCGTTTCCTATCAAGATTGCGAAGCCCGCAGCCACATCCCGGGGCTCCGGCTCTTCCTTAAGGATGAGATAGCCGAAGACGCCGGCGAATACGAACAAGGAACGGAAGATGAACGAGCTCACTGCCGCGCCGCCGAGTTTCAGGCCATAGAAGAACATCGCGAATGGGATGCTGCCTCCGATGACGCCGATTAGCACAAGTGTCATCCATTGCTTGCGGGAGAGGCTCCGGATGTGCCGGAGTTCGCCGCATTCGAGAATGATTGCCGCTAGCAGGGCGAATGCGCCGACGTTCTTGAGAAGCGTATAAGCTACGGGGTCGGCGAGCTTAATCGCGACGCCGTTGATGAACACCGAGAAGCCGCTGATGAGCGCGGCAAGCAGGGCAAGAGCGATGCCTTTGCGAAGGTTGCTTTCCATGGGTGTGCGATTGCACGAGAAAATATTAAAGCATGAGGCAGGTAATGAGGAGCCATGGGAAAGAAGCTCCGCATCGGCTGGTTCACCTTCACGTGCTGTGAGGACAGCTCGATAATATTCGTCGAGATGATGAACCAGCATTATTTCGAATGGAAAAAACTTCTCGATTTCCGGCACTGCAAGATGTTGAAATCGAAAAACGTCCTCGACGAGCTGGACGTTGCGTTTGTTGAAGGAGCCATATCCAGCGACCGCGACAAACTCAAGCTTCTGGAAATCCGGGGGAAAACGAAGTACCTCGTCGCAATCGGTTCGTGCGCGTGCACGGGGGGCATTTCAGCACAGAGGAACACCTTCCCCGAGCACCTGAAGGCGAAAATCGAGCCGGTCCTCCGGAAATGGGATTTATACAGGGACGTCCTCCGGCTCGACCAGGTGGTCACGGTCGACGACAGGGTTGACGGCTGCCCTATGATGGAGCAGAAGTTTCTCCAGGTCCTTGACAAGTACCTTGTCGAATTCGGGGTAAAGAAGGCCGGGGCAGGGCTGCCCGGGGAAAAAAGCGGGTAATGATTGGGATGGGGGGAGCCACATGCACAAGCAAAGCTTCGACATAACGATAAAGAACCTGAGCAAAATCGAGGGACACACCGACCTTGATGTCGCTGTCAAGAACGGGAAGGTCGTCAGCGCGAAACTGAGGATTGACGAGAATAAGAGGTTCTTCACGACAGCGGCCATCGGGAAGCCGGCACTCGGCATCCACCAGGTAGTATCGAGGATATGCGGAACGTGCTCCATTGCACACCTGCTCTGCTGCATCAACTGCGTCGAGAACGCTTTATCGGTCGAACCCTCCGAGCAGACGGTCAAGCTGAGGGACCTGCTCTTATACGGGCTGAACATCCGGGACCATGCCATGCACCTGTACCTGTTCTGCCTGCCGGACATTTTCGGGAAGGACTCGGTGCTCGATTTCGCTGACGAGGGATACGAGCACGACCTGGTGCACAAGGCCTTCGATGTGAAGGGCGCCGGAAACGACCTGTGCGTGCTGGTTGGGGGACGGGCGGTCCATTCGCCGTTTCCGCAGGTAGGCGGCTTCCTGAAGATACCGAAGAAGGAGGATGCGAAAAAAATCGCAAAGTCGCTCCGGGAAATCCGCGCTTGTGCAATCGAGTTCGTGGACATCTTCCAGAAAAGGGATTTCCGGTTCGTTTCGGAGACGATGTACATCGCGCTCCGCAATGGCAGGTTCAGCTACCAGGATGGGGACCTGATGACATCCGAAGGCATATGCATCGCCCGGGGCAATTTCCGGGACCACCTGCAGAAAT
>JAGVPF010000115.1 GCA_020052325.1 archaeon | reverse complement strand
TCCGCTCGCAGGCCCAGGCTGATGGAAGCGTTGTCGTCGTGGACACGTCCGCGCTTGGCGAAGGCAATCCCCCGAGGCTCCGCACCGCATACGACAGCGGGGACGGGCTCCATCCAAACGATGCGGGCCGCGATTTGATAGCACAGCAGATTGCCCAGGCGGCTTTCGGCAGGGCGCCGACAGTCACCGAAACGCGCACAGCGCTCCAGGATTTCGCAGACAGGAACTGGAGGACGCTGCCCGCCGAGATATACCGCCACGTGCAGGGAGGGAATCCTGCGGGGCTCATCACCCTCACGCGGAACCTTCCGGCCGGCGAAACGTCGTTCGAGGGCGCGCTCCGGACCCTTTCGCGCGACGACATACCCCGCACATTCGACAGGGTTTTCAACGAATACCTGCACCGGGACCGCGATTTCCTGGAGTTCTGCAGGACATGGCGCGAGGGCGAGCAGAGGCCGTATGAGGGCGTGGCCCTCGAATCCGTGACGATGAGCGCGAGCAGCTCGCCGACCGACCGCAGGCTGGTCATGCGCGCAATCCAGGCATATGTTAATTACACCGCGGGCAGGACCGGCGAGGACTGGTACAGCAGGCTGCGCGACGACTTGCGCATGATGAACCGCGACGTCTTAAGCATCACGCGCGACAATCTGGACGTTAACGGCCTGGAGGACGTGCGCACGCTCGCCGCCGTAGCGGTGTTCAGCTGGAGGAAGGCCCACCGCAGCGAAGCGGTCGGGGCCTGGGCGACATCGCTCAACATCACGCCGAGGACGACGCCACCTGCGCAGCCGGCGGTGCCGGTTGTGCCTCCGGGACAGGATGGGCAGAGGAGAAGGGTCATCCACCCGGGCTGAATGCCGGATTCCGGCTTCTTTCCCTTTTTTATTTAATTCCGATAAAATCCCGATTTTCCGCTTTTTCCTGTTTTGGGACACGTATTTTATTCTCAACGCACAATATTCCTTCAATACCGATACCGCCAGTACCGGAACGAAAGGCAATCCAGGATGGGGAGGGGAGTCCCATATCAGGGTTCAGGCTTAGATGGAGTCAGAAATCCTCCGAGAGGGCGGAGGAGTTTGCAAGACGGCGTGCACAGGGCGCCATGTCGAATATCCCATTCAAGCTCAAAGCCGCACTCGTTGCAGGCATTATAACCATTGGCGAAGCGGCCGGTGCAAGCAATATAAACCGCGCCGGAGCAGAGGATATAATGACCTTCCTGAAGGAACCCGGAAGGAAACTCGGGTTGAAAGAGATTGGGGAAACGCATGCCGTTTCGCCACCTGAGACCATCCGCATGGCTGTGCAGCAGGCACAGGTTGCCACCGAGAAGCTTCGGGAATTCATGCTGGGCGGAAACCAGACTCGCGCCGAAGAGTTCCTCAGGATTTATGACGACTGGACAAGCAGGCCGGAAACCGAGTCCGGCGAATTCAGCGAAGCGTTCATGGTGGCCCTCCGCGAGAGGGTGATGAACGACCCGGAGCTCGGCCCGATATTCAACGCATATTGGGGCGCAAGGACGACCGAAGACGGCGGGTTGGACCTGACTCAGCTTGCCGTCAGCGTTAGCGAGGTTTTCAGGGCGGCCGCATCCGGAAGCTCCGAGGCGATTGACGAGCTGCGCAGGCAGTACGGCGAATACGCGCCGGCATTCGTCGACGGGATAGTCACGATTTATCAGGGATTGCCCGCGGAAACGGAAAGCATCGCCCAGGTTGTCCCCGTCCCTGTAAGGACCGAGGACCAGACCGAAACGGATGCTGGCCGCGCAGCCGAATTTATCGGGAATTTTGCGCGGGCGAGCGATGAGGCCGATAGCAGAGGCCATGACCAGCAGTATTTCCTTAGCCAGCTAAGGACGATACTCACACGATATCGCGACGGCGAAGGCTTCGACTCTTCCTTCCTCGGCGCCCTGCTCCGCAGGCTGGGCGAGCGCGAGCGGGCGGTGCTGGATGGATTCTCAAGAAGGGAGAGAATCGGGGAAACCGAATCTCTGACATTTGCCAATTTCGAGCGGTTCCTTGATGATGTCCGGATTGTCTCGCGCGAGTTGCGCGCAGGCGAGCAGTTCGTAAACATTGCCAACCTGCGCAGGGTGTACGGGGATGCGTTCGTGGCGGCGATGCAAAGGCTCATCCCGGAACAGGCGCCGATGCGCCTCGCCACGCTTTCCGATTTGCGCGAGAAAATCGATTCCATCCGGGCGTTCGCCGGAGAACGGCACATCGGCCTCACGACCATGCAGATAAGCGGAAGGACGCTCGATGAGTGGGAAAACGATCTCGAGGAATTGGAGGCGCAGGGAGAGGATGCAGACCAGGAAAGAATAAATGAGATGAACGCGAACCTCCCTTCTGCGAACGCGCTGCTCCGGGAGGACCGTGAGGCGCGGAGGATTGCGTCCCGGCTTGACATACTGATTAACGGCACGCGCCCGTTCTACTATAATATAGGAGAGAGCTGGCTTTCGATGGCGCGGAGCCTCCTCATGCAGGCCGATGACCGCGGGTCCGGAGCAGCTTCGGGGGGATTCTTCACAATCCTTCTTACCCAGGAATTGCGGCAGAGGAACATGCATCTCGGGGATGTCGTCTCCAGCAGCGTGGACGAGGAAAGCGGAGATGAGACGAGCGAGGTGAGCACGGGCGTCCGCACCGTGATTGAGCGGATTTCCGACGCGCTCCCGCTTCTCCGCAGCATCAGCCGCATGGTGAACGGCGGCTTCCGCGAATCGGACATGGCAAGCACGCGGACAATGATAAGCGGGCTGCCGGAGGATTTGTTCCCCCAGGACGTGCGCGATGCGATGGAACAGGGTTTCGAGCAGACGGTGCGGTCGGCGACAGAAACAGGATATGACGCGGGGACCATAAGGAACGCAATCATGATGATAAGGCGCGCATGCAGCGGCCTTGACCGGCAAATACAGGACCGCCTCCTCATGGGAACTGTTTCAAGCTGGGATTATGAAGTCGGGCAGAGCGAGGAGGGAGACCCCAGGCTCCAGGCGTTGGACGATGCGTATTCGCACATCGCATCCGGCGCGGTGTTCAGCGAATTCCAGGAATTCACCGGCCTGCTCGAGGACAGGTTCAGGATGGAGGCGGAGTCCGCGCAGACCGGGCTTCCTGATGAGACTGCATTCGACGATGTGCTCATCCGCGATGCACGCTCGCGGCTGACACGGGCTTCGGAGATTTTCCGCAACAGCCCGCTTGAGGAAAGGTTCGCGATTTTCCAGTTGTTTGAGGCGGAGAGCCCGTCCGGCGAGATGTCGAGCGGGGACATCGAGCGAATCGCCGCGGTCATCAGCGGGCTGGAGGGATTGCCCCCGGCATATGCGGCGCTCCTCATCCGAAGCACCGGCCCGACGCTTTTCTCGGACTACGACGCGCAGAGCATTGAAGTGATACTATCTGCGATAAGCATGTACAGCCAGCCGCTCATCAACGCGGGCATGTACCGCGAGCTTGAGGAATATTACTCGGGCCTAGGCGACAGGATAGCCGACCTGTTCGTTGATGTCGTGGCGCTTCGGAATGTCGCGCGCGAGCAGGGCGGCATGCTCCGCGATGTGCGCGTGAGGCTGCCTCCGGACAGGCCGGAATTCGCGGATTTGTACATCCCGGCAAGCAGGATTACTATCAGCCTGCCGAAAAGGATTTATGAGCGCTGGGTGTCCGAGGGCGCGGTCGTCCGCGTGACGCAGGCTCCGGATATAACCGAAGGGCCCGCGCCTTCGCCGAGCATGAGTGGAATCGAGCGCGAGTTTTTCGGCCGTGATGCGATAGCCATGGAGATGAACGTCCCTATGCCGCTCCTTTCGCTTCCGCTTGTGATTGAGAATCTCGGCGCCCTTCGCCCGCGCTATGCAATTCCTGTCGAGGAGATGAACGAGCTCTGGGCCGATGCAAGCGGGGCGGTGCATTCCGTCACAGGCCCGGACCAGGATGCGATGGCATACTCGTTTGGCGAGGCGGTTGGGCAGAGGGGCGGCGGAAGGGACTGGTCGCAGTCAGTATACGGCACGGGCGGGGACGGCCAGCAGCATATACTCGGCAACCTTCGGTGGAACAACCAGCCCCTTGGCGGGATGACACGCGAAGGCGAGCAGAGGAGCACCACTATGACCAGGGGCAATTTCGATGTGGACGTCCAGGGTTCCATGCTGGAAAGGCTCATGCTTTCAATGGATGCGACGGCTCCTTCGGGCTCGGATACCGGGATATATTTCCTGAAGGAAGGCGATGCTTATCGGGCATATGTTTTCCAGAGGTTCGGAGGCGGAAGCTTCGGGCTTGTGGACGTCCGGACGTTCACCGAGGACGAGGCGCGGATGTTCTACGAGCGCACTTTCGAAAGCCAGCCATGGCGGCTTTATGGGGGGGCAAGAATCAGCGGCGGCGATGCCGGGGGCAGCCGCGAGGACTGGATGGCGCAGATGGACGGGGCGGTCCTGTTCTCCGGGCTTCCGTCCGATGACGAGCAGTTCCAGGGTGCCGGAGCCGCGGTCCAGGTCGGCCACGGGGGCGGAGCGGTGGATTACGAGCACACGCGCGGACAGCGGAGCGGGCTTATGGGCGCGTACATAGACCCGGAAGAGCGCGAGTATTACGTCGGGCGGCTCTACCTGAGCGCGCTTGAGGAAAGCGCGGAGCGCCCGGGCGTTGGAGTCCACGGAGAATTCCAGTATTTCAGGGCAAGGAGAGGCACTATCGACGCGTTCCTTGGAAGCAGGGAGGTCGGCGAGCAAGGCTCCGCAGCCGAAGATATTGAAGGGGGAATCATCGCTTCATACCTTGGCGAAGGCTGGTGGGGCGGGGGCCGCGGCGGATACATGATGAGCCAGATGATAAGGCCCCAGGCAGAAGGCGCCGAACCCGCGCTTGCGGTTACGCGCCAGCAGATTGCAGGCGGCTCGGTTTATGGGGGAACGGATTTGCGCGTTCTGGCCATGACTGCGGCGGCTTCTGCGGTATGGACGCAGGAACTCGAGGACAGGCCCGCCGATGCGACGGATGAGGAATGGCAGCAGCATATTGCCGCCGCATTGAGCCTGTACATCCCTGCGATTAGGAGCAGGCTGATGGGCGGCGCCGTGCAGGAGGAAAATTACTGGACCGGCGGGCACGGCATCGTATCCGTGCTCTATCCGCTCGAGTGGCTCCCTGAACTGAGCGCATTCGGAATCTACCTCCAGGGCGGAGGCGAGCATGAGGGGGAGACGCTCCCGATTGTTGGTGCCAATGCGGAATTGGCAGTAGGCCACGGAACGAGGTTCAGGGTGCAGGGATTCGGAGTCGTGAATGCCGGGGCCGGCGCGGACTTGCGCGCGTTCTTCGGAACCGAATCCGGATTCGATTTCTCGGTGAACGGAGTTTATACCGATGGCATGGACACCGTGGGACAGGGCATATCCGGTGCGCTGAGGCTGCGCCTTGGGGAAGACGAAGACGAATACCGTGTCAGGCTCATACTCGCAGGCGGATACTCGGAACAGGAGGTCGCCGGAGAGACGATTACGAGCGGCGAGGGGGCCGGAATCGTCCGGGTGAACCTCGCGGAACCCGGGACAGAGCCGACCGTGACGGATGTCCATGTCGGAGTGAGCGGCGTGCATACGCAAGTGACGCCCCTGAACCCCGATGAGGCGGCCGTCAGCGCGGACCAGGTCGATGCGCAGCTGGGAGTGACGGTCGGGACCGCGGACTGGAGTTTTGATACGCATGCTGGCGTGCAGTACTGGACAGCGGAAGGGGACGAAAGGCTCTACATCAGCGCGGGCGGAGAGTACCAGCTCTGGAGCGGCGAGGGCGACATCCAGGGGCTTACCGTAGGCGGCAGGTTCAACGGGCTCGTCTACGAGGAAGGGAATTCAAGGGCGAGCGATTACAACTTCACGATTAATCTCAGATTGCTGAACATGTGAACGTAGTTATGCAGCGTGAAACGGAAAGGAAATGGCAATGGAAAATGACGGATCGGGGGGGTATGACATGGAATGGACCGGAATACGATTATACAAGGCTGAAGCAGAATGCGCGTCTGACAAGAAATTCGAGGGAATCGCAGCCTCGCTCGACATCACCGAAATCGTGATGACGAAGGATGG
>JAGVPF010000110.1 GCA_020052325.1 archaeon | reverse complement strand
GGGCGAGGCCATCCGGTACAAGCACCTTTACGGCAAGGGCATCAGCGAGAAGACCGTGCGCTCGATTTCCGAACTGAAGAACGAGCCCCAATGGATGACGGATATCCGGCTGGGGGCGTACAGGGCATTCCGGAAGATGCACATGCCGAAATGGGGCGCCGACCTTTCCGGGATTGATTTTGACGAAATCAGGTATTACGCAAGCCCGATTGAAGAATGGGAAAAGGCGGACGCATGGGAGAAAGTGCCGAAAGGCATCAAGAAGACCTTCGACCGAATCGGGATTCCCGAGGCCGAGCGCAAGTTCCTGGGGGGGGCGAGCGCCCAGTTCGATTCGGAGGTCGTATACCACAATCTGAAGAAGGAATGGGAATCGATGGGCGTCGTGTTCCTGGACATGGACAGCGGGCTTAAGGAATATCCGGAAATCGTCCGGAAGCGCTTCGGCTCCATCGTCCCCGCGCGCGACAACAAGTTCGCCGCGCTGAATACGGCGGTCTGGTCGGGGGGCAGCTTCGTCTATGTCCCGAAAGGGGTGAAGGTGAAAATCCCCCTGCAGGCGTATTTCAGGATCAACACGAAAAACGCCGGCCAGTTCGAAAGGACGCTCATCATCGCAGAGGAGGGTTCCTCGGTCCATTATGTCGAGGGGTGCAGCGCGCCCATCTATTCCGCTGCATCGTTGCATTCGGCGGTGGTCGAGGTCATCGCGGAAAAGGGAGCGTACATACGCTACACCACCATACAGAACTGGTCCAACAACGTCTACAACCTGGTGACCAAGCGAGCGGTCGCCGGCGAGAATTCGGTCGTCGAATGGCTGGACGGCAACATAGGCTCGAAGGCCACGATGAAATACCCCTGCATAATCCTGAAGGGCGAGGGCGCGAGGGGCGAAGTGATGTCGGTCGCATTTGCAGGAAAAGGCCAGACCCAGGATGCCGGGGCCAAAATGATTCATCTTGCGCCCAACACCACGTCGAGGATTATTTCGAAGAGCATATCGCAGGACGGCGGAAGGAGCTCGTACCGGGGCCTCGTGCATGTGGCGAAGGGCGCAAAAGATGCGAGGGCGTTCGTGCAGTGCGATGCATATCTTCTGGACAAGAAATCGCGCTCGGATACGTACCCCATGATGAAAATCGACGAGAAATCCGCGACAGTCGGCCACGAAGCCAAAGTCGGGAGGATTTCGCAGGAAAAGCTCCATTATCTCATGAGCAGGGGGATTCCGGAAAAGGATGCCCTGTCAATGGTCGTGCTCGGGTTCATCGAATCGTTCACAAAGGAGCTTCCGATGGAATATGCGGTCGAATTGAACAGGCTTGTGGAAATCCATCTTGAGAATGCGGTCGGATGATTGGGGGCGCGGCCGGTTTATGCCGGGCCGATTCCGCTTGGCAGGGAAAAATCAGCCGATTACATCATCGCGGAAAAGCGTGCAGGAATCGTTGTTGTATTTCAGCCGCGCAATCATCGGATTCTGCTCGTTGGCGGACGGGGCATGCACATTGACGTAAAGCGAATATACCGCCTCGTCGTCCTTCATGCCGATTACGAAATAGCCGGCTTCCTGCTCGTCGCGGAAAACGCTTACGATATTCACCGCTTTTGAAAAGGCTTCCAAATCGAACTGCCCGTCGCTTGAAACGACCGAGCATTGCCGGAGCTTATCGCCGAACTCGGCCGGGTCAACATCCATGGCTGATTCGGAGGGCAGCAAAGAACCGGACATGAACGTGCCGGAAGCGTTTCTTGAAGCTGCGCCAAGGAGCGCGCGCAGCTCGCGCCCGTTGAGCCTGCAAATCGTAATAAATGACCCGTCCTTCGATGAGGCGAGGCTCGCGCGTGAAAGCGGCTCGTGCCCTATGAGGTTCTCGAGCGACTTCAGCTTGCCTGGAAGCCCGTGGAATGTCAGGAAGGCGGACGTGCGCGTGAACAGGACCTCGAGTTCAACGCCTTCGAGTTCCACGTATTTTATCCCCCTGATGTTGCGCACGAAATTCTCGAAGTTGAAGCCGGCGGAATCCGCCGAATTAACCAGGCTGAACCTGGAGAGGTGCTCTTTCAGGGCGTACAGCTTGAGCGGCGGCGAGATGAAGCCGATTTCATCGAGCTTAGGCTCGTTCACCCCGAAGCTGAGGGTAGCGTCACAATCGCGCGGCTTGGCCTTCCTAGGAATGCCCTTAATGTCCTGTGCCATTCAATCTTCCCTGTAGAGTATGCACGAGTCGTTCTTGTACGAGAATGTGGTTGTGAAGAGGGACCGCTCGGGCGGGTCCGGATTGGAATTTATATACAGATAGTAGGCGAGTTCCTTCTCGCCCGAAACGATGTAGTAATGCGAGTTGCCATGCTGGTCCTGAAGGGTGGTGACGAACTTAATGCCTCGGGCGAACTCCTCCATCTCGAAAAGCGGGTCTTCACTGCAGACATTCGTTGCCGCACGAAGCTTGCTTTCAAGGCTGGCATAGGAGATTACACCGTCAGCTGATGGAGCCAGCGTGTCGTTCGGCTGGGCTTTCCGGCCATTCGCGATTGCCGCGATGCCGTTAAGCATGTCGATATCCGAACGCGATACCCTGGAAAGGAACATTGTTTTTCCAGTCTCAAGGACGAGGACATCCCGTTTCTTCAGGTCAATATCCATAAAGCGCGCATCCTCGTAAATCTCCTCGGGGGGCAGATCATAAAACAGGACCCAGGTCGAGCGGGTGCGCCCGACTATAAAGTTCTTGTCTCCGATTTTGAGCATGCATACCCCCCGGGTGTTGGCAGGAAGGGTCTTGTATAGGAGCATGGTGCCATCCTGATTCATCGCAGTCGCAATGCCCGAATCGTTCACCATGACCCGGCACCTCGTCAGCTTCCCCTTCACGATATCAAGCAGGCGTGCGGGCGTCGGCGGGAAAGCGCCGGTGTGCCCCTCGACACCGAGTTTTTCCACCCCGAATGCAAGAGTCGCGGAGGATTCGCGCGGGGGCTCTGCTGCCTGCCCGCCCCTCCCATTTTCGAGTTTTCTCCCCGCCATGGTGAGAAGTTGTCTGATTCCTTTTTTAATCCTTTTCTTTACGCATTTACACACTATTTTCATTTGTGTACTGTTGTGGAATGATTGGCTTGGGGCAAGCTATTAAGATGGATTCACAATAATCGCTTATTCATGG
>JAGVPF010000151.1 GCA_020052325.1 archaeon | reverse complement strand
GACCAGGACAGGTACATGATAGTTTTCGAGTATTACGCGAACCTGATAGCATCGCTCGAGGCGCAGAAGTTTTTCGTGACGCACATCTCGTTCAATATCGGGCCGCTCCTGCTCGCCGCAGGCATCGTGGCGCGGACGTTCTTCTTCACGCGCAAAGTCGGCGGCCTCCTGATAGCTGTGGCTGCAGGCATAATGTTCTTTTTCCCGGGGATGTACGTGTTCGACTGGCTGACGCTGAACACAGCGCTCACAGGAGACAAGGCGAATGAGGACGCATCCGGCTCCTTATGCCCTGAAGAATGCAAGTCCCCGCACGCATGGGCGGTCGTTGAGAACGGGTCCGCCGAAGGCGTGAAGCTTGGCTCCATGAAGATGGTTTACGACGCATTCCCCAATTCCCAGGCAGCGACCGCTACGGCGATAATAGGCGGTACTGTGCCGCAGGCTGTTCCCGATGACGGGATATATGAGGGCAAGGTCGTGCTCTCGTGCATGGTGGTGTCCGAAGCGGAATGCCCGCTCTCATGCAGGGAGCTCCCATACCCGACCACGCTCACGCAATGCGTGAACCTTACCGCAAACGTTCCGCAGAACTGCGCCACCCTTCCTGATAAATGCTGGGTAAGGCGCCTGGCAACCCCGCGGCCCGTCGAGGAAGGGACGAAACCCATCCTTTCAACGTGCCCAAGGGAATGCAAGGTCATCCCGCCACTGGAAGGCAACTGCGACACCGGCACCTGCCTCTCCTCGCGCACGGATTGCCGCGTTTACAAGAGGGTGGGGTATTCGGGGGACGACGCGACCGATTTCGAATGGTCGCCCACACCACCCGAGGGGGTGGATGACGACCAGCTATACAGGTGCCTCGCGGCTGAGGACTGCCCGGTTTCGAACAACGCCTACAATTCATGCTCCTACGCGATTCCGGAGACCGGCTCCTGCGTCGATTTGTGCGCGGGCTGCCCGGAGATATGCCGCGTGTCGACTACGAACATTAACAACCTGCCTTCGCAATGCATCAATTCAAGTTCAGGCCAGCTCCAGGTGCCATGCCAGCAGTGCCCGGTAGGATGCAAAGTCAACGCCACATACATCGAGAGCCTGGGCACGCCCGAATGCTCGGGCTGCCTGGCCGAGAGGAGGATAGTCACATACGGGGAGACGATGCCCGGGGATTACCTCAACGGCTCATGCGACATCGACACGAACTGCAAGGCCGAAGACAGGGTTCCGATTCCGCGCAACTCGTGCGAGCAGTGCCTCTTCAGCGAAGAGAGCGAGATGTTCGAGCCGCCGATTCAGACGACATGCAATGATTTGTGCAGGCCTTCGGACGACGTGCCTGTCAAGGGGGCCGGGGCTTACACCGGCATCGGGGGCGAGGGGCTTGTCGGCCCAACTGAAGTCCAGAATGTTTCCAAACTTATGCTTCCGGCATACGTGCTCCCATTGTTAAATATCGCAGCGACCCTGATATTCATAAAGGGCCTCTCGGGGATACTGGGCGGGGACATAGACATCCCGGGCATATCAAAGGTGTTTTGAATGGGGAAACTTACGTTTATTTTCCTGATTGCATTCATTCCAGCCGCATTCGCCGGAGGCTGGGAAGGGACCGCGGCCATGGCCCTTGCGATATCAGGAGGGTTCCTCGGAATCACATACGCCGTAGGCATGGGCCTTGGAATCAACGAGCTCCAGATCATGTCGAAGGAGGAGCTGTACCAGCTGATAGCGACCGGGCTCCTCGTTGCCCTCCTAGTCGGGGGCAATAACGTCATCGATGGCCTCTCAGGCGGCATGGGTTCGGGGGGCCAGAACCTGCAGGACACCGCGATATCAGTCATAGACGACACGCTCACAAATCCAACCAGCGGGATGCTGGGCATATATAATTCAGTCACCACGATTGACAATAAGGTGGCCAAGGAAAGCTCCAAGACCATGTCCTGCAGCATAGTCAGCATAGGGTACACGGTCAGCGCCTGCGGGGGCTACTCGATGCTTAGCACCCCCTTGTCCATGTCCGGGAGCATAGTGGGGTTCGCAATCGGGGAGCTGTACTCCATGAAGAGGCTGATTAACATCTCCAAAAACTACGCCATGAGCCTCCTTCTCCCTATAGGCATCGTCCTTAGGACATTCAAGTTCACAAGGGGCGCCGGCGGATTCCTCATCGCAGTCGCGATATCGATGCACATACTGATTCCGGCCGGCATCCTCTTCAACCAGATGCTGGTGGACACGTTCATAGCCGAAGCCGGGAGCGGTTACAGCGGCGGGCTGAGCACAACGGTCGAGGATTGCGACCCGTCTTCGGGAATCGGAGTCTACGGGGGAGACCAGGGCGCGCAGGACACATTGGCCCTGTTCCGCACGGACCTGCAGCAGGTCGTCTTCAGCGTCCTTGTCCGGGGCACGCTCGGGCCGGTGCTTGCGCTCCTCATCATGACGGCCGGGATAAGGGCCTTGACATCGCTTGGCGGGGCCGAAGTCGATGTCAGCGCATTGGGGAGGTTCGTCTGATGGTCGACACATGCGCCATTTCCGGGTTCGACGGCATAATGGAGAACACGATAATGCCGCTCTCGGCCATGGCCACGATTGCAAGCGCGCTGATTTGCGGCTTCACATACATGATTAGCCAGGTGATAACTAACCCGAAGCTCAGCCTGTGGGCCAAGACGGAAGCTGTCCAGCTCATTTTTTCAGCCGGGTCCGTGTTCCTGCTGATTATGCTCATGAACACCTTCTGCACCATGAAGGTGAGCGAGGTCGCGTCGCTTTTCGGGAAAAGCTCGGACTCGATATCGGTCTATGACGCGGCCGCGAAATACCTGGCCGATGCGGGATACTATTCAATCCGGGCGCTCACGGTCGTAAGGTTCCACCTTGAAGCGTACAGCGTGCTCGGCGCGCTTAGCGTGTTCGAATGCGAGTTTGCCGGGGGCATAGGATGCCTTTTCGGATACTCGGGCACCAACATCCAGGCCCTCGGGGGCTACGGCGCGCACCAGGCCGCGCTCGGCATCTTCTTCAACTCTACGATAATGTCCGTCATATCGGCCCTCAATTTCCTGTTCATTCTCCAATACGTCTACCGCGGGTTCGTGGTGATGTTCCTCCCCCTGGGCATTTTCATGCGCTCGATGCCGTACATGCGCACGTTCGGGGCGCTCCTGATATCCGTATCGATTTCGTTCCTGACGGTATACCCGTTCCTCCTGTCCGTTTTCTACATCATGGAGGATGCCATCCTTGACAAGCCGGCCTACGAGCCGGGCAGTTTCGGGGATTATTACGATGAGACGATATACAGCGAGGGCGGCGCCGGCGAGAGCTTAGAGGCGGCCGTTGCCGGCACGGATGCCGTATATGAGAATTATTTCCCCAACGGGGACAATGCGGCAGGTGCGATGATGTTCGCAGTATACGCGTTCATAGCGGCAGTATTCCTTCCCACCGCGGCCCTTCTTGGGACAATCGGGACGATTGCATACCTGACAAGGATGTACGGGGAAGAGATTGACTTAAGCAGGATACTCCAGATGGTCTAGATGGTGTGCATATGATGGATATATGGCCGGTGTTCGCATTCAGCGACCTGACAATCAAGGGCGGCATCACATGGCTAAACAGCTGGTTCCCCCTTTCGATTGCCGCGGTCTTCGTCTCGCTGGTCATACACACCGCGTTCCTCATGGTTGCAAGGGCGTTCTCGATAAAGGAATTCGAGAACTATGCGATGAGCGAGATGCTCCAGGCGGTTGCCGGGGCGGTAATGATAGGCTCCCTCATACTCATGATAAACAGCACGCTGGACATAACGCACAGCTTCATCGCAGGCGACCTGATATGCAACAGCAAGCCCATCCATATCGGCACAACGAACCAGAGCACGATGGACGAGGCATTGGATGCCATCCGTTGCAGGCTGCAGGAGAAGGCGAGAGGTGTCGCAAATATCCAGAGCAATATCAACACCGACGGGGCCACCATCAACGAGTTCAACATCATGAACCTTCAGGCGAGCATTCTCGGAATCACGTTCCTCAAGGGTGACTGGATCAGCGACCTTTATCGGACCACGGAGACGAAAAGGATAACCAACAACCTCGCGACGGTAATCCTGATAGGCCTGAACGCGCAGTCCGCGGTCATGTTATACATCAAAGCGAACGCCCTCAATATGTTCATCCCGTTCGGGATATTGCTGCGCAGCTTCTACTTCACGCGCGGTGCGGGGGCGCTCTTCCTGGCCATGGGCGTCGGGATGTACTTCATCTTCCCGCTTTTCTATGTCCTTCTCGACCCGAATTTCATTCCGGCCCCGCCGATGGATTCAGACCAGGGACAGGCGACGATATCCCAGCCTTACTGCTATGCGACGATGTCAAGCACGGTCTCGGTCATCCAGACATTGCAGGCCGGGGGCATGGGAACGACAAGGATTCTGGCGCAGGAGAGCATACGCGACGAGCTCTCCAAAGCCTACATCGAGCTGATGCTCCACCCTTTGGTCGCGTTTTTCCTCACAATGGTGTTCGTAAGATACATGATGACGGTCCTTGGCTCGGATGCCTTCGAGGTCGCAAGAATGGTAAGCAAAGTGGTTTGAATGGACAGGAAATACATAGCGGTTCTGGCATTGTTGGCGTTGTTCTTATCCGGGTGCCTCCAGTCCCCGGCAAAGCTGGGCTGCTGCCTCAAGCAGAACGCCACGGACCGCGAAGGATGCGTCCTTTACAATGACAGCAACGACGTCATCACCGATTTCACCGACAGGACCTACAACGAAGCCGACGGGCAGAAAT
>JAGVPF010000161.1 GCA_020052325.1 archaeon | reverse complement strand
GATGCTTGGCGCAATGGGAACGCAGGTAAAGGCCGAAGTCGTTGAAATCGGAGGAATCACGAGCCAAAGCCGGAAAGCAATCGATGATGCCCTGGATGCCGCAATCAGGGAAGGCGACTCGCTTGGCGGGATAGTAGAATGCCGGGCAACGGGCGTGATGGCTGGGCTTGGGGAGCCGTTCTTCGATTCGGCCGAGTCGCTTCTCGCGCACGCGGCGCTGTCGATTCCGGCGGTGAAGGGAATCGAGTTCGGGGCGGGTTTCGCAAGCGCGCGGATGCGCGGGAGCGAATGCAACGATGCGATTCTCGATGCGAAGGGACGCACTGCCACCAACAATTCCGGCGGAATCAACGGCGGAATCACGAACGGCAACGAGCTCGTTTTCCGGATCGCGGTCAAGCCGACGGCGAGCATAGCCAAACCCGGCAAAACCGTGAACCTCGAAACAGGAGAGCCGGCGCCGATATCTGTTTTGGGCCGGCATGATGCGTGCATCGCGCTGAGGGTGCCTGTCATTCTGGAGGCCGCCACGGCAATCGTGCTAGCGGATTTGATGCTTATCGAACAGAGGATTCCCAGGGTGCTGGGAGGGAAGGCCGAGGCCAAACGAAAGGGAAGATAGGTGAAATGCATGGAACTCAAGGAATTGCGCGGGAAGATAGACAGGATAGATGGCGAGATACTCAAGCTATTGAATTCCAGGATGGAGTTCGCGCTCCGGACAATGAAGATGAAGCCCGGGGTCGAGGACGCCGAGCGGGAGAAGGGGGTGCTCGAATCTGCGGCTAAGCATTCACGGGGGCTTGTCCGGCCGGCATTCACGCAGAAATTGTTCCGGGACATCATCGATGAGTCCAAGGCGCTCCAGAAGGGCAATCCGAGGCTTGCAGGCTTCCAGGGCGAGCACGGCGCGTACAGCGAAGTGGCCGCGCGGAAATACGACGGAAAGATGGTCGCGATACCGTGCCCGGAATTCCTCGACGTTTTCGAAGGGGTCGCGAAGAATCAATTCGACTGCGGCGTGGTGCCGGTTGAGAACTCCCTTGCCGGTGCGGTGACGCAGGTGAACGATTTGCTGGTCGAGACAGACCTCAAGATTGTAGGTGAAGTGAAAGTGCCGGTGCACCACTGCCTCCTCGCACTTCCGGACACGGATTACCGGGAAATCAAGGTCGTCTATTCGCACCCGATGGCGATTTCCCAATGCCGGGGCTTCATAGCCAGGAACAAGCTGGAGCCGCGGCCGTATTATGACACGGCCGGGGCCGCCATGATGCTGGCCAACGAGAGGCCGAAAGCCGCGGCTGCAATCGCAAGCAAGCTTTGCGCGGAGATATACGATTTGGACGTCCTCAAGGAGAACATCGAGGACCACGAGTCCAATTACACCCGCTTCGTCGTCCTTTCGAAAGAGGCGGGGAAGGAGAAGGGGGACAAGTGCTCCATCATCTTCTCGACCGCGCACAAGGCGGGCGCGCTCTTTTCCGTGCTGAAGCTGTTTTCGGATGCCGGGATAAACCTCACGCGCATCGAGTCGCGCCCGGCGCAGACGGACATAGGGAATTTCGCGTTCCTCCTCGACTTCCAGGGCTCGGATGCGGACGCGGGCGTCGCGAAAATCCTCGATAAGGTCCAGAAGGAGGCGAAGACGTACAAGTTCCTAGGATGCTACAAGGAGGCGCGCGCATGAGGATTGCAATCTTGGGCGCCGGGAAGATGGGCTCGTGGTTCGCCTTTGTGCTTAGAGGCGGGAACGAGATTGCAGTATATGACACGGATTGTGCAAAGGCCGGGGCGGTGGAAGGCGCGAAAGCGCTCGCAACGCTCGGTGAGCTTGCGGCCTTCGGGCCGCAGATGCTCCTCAATGCGGTCAGCCTCCAGAACACTGTTCCGGCATTCGAATCGGCCTTCCCCCACATCCCGAAGGACTGCATCATCGCGGATGTCGCTTCGGTGAAGGGGGGCTTCGGGGAGTTTTATGAGAAGGCGTCCCGCCGCTTCGTCTCCGTGCACCCGATGTTCGGGCCGACGTTCGCGGACATGTCCGCCCTGCGTGAGGAGAACGCGGTAATAATCAAAGGCTCGGATGCCGAAGGCGCGGACGTGTTCCGGAAGCTGTTCTTGCACTTGGGAATCCGGATATTCGACTACAGCTTCGACGAGCATGACCGGATGATGGCATATTCGCTTACGACGCCGTTCGCCGCGTCGCTCGTATTCGCCGCGTGCATGGAAAGCGCCGCGGTCCCGGGGACCACGTTCGCAAGGCACAGGAAGATTGCACGGGGCCTGCTTTCCGAGGACGATCATTTGCTCGCGGAAATCCTCTTCAACAGGTACTCGCTCGCCCAGCTCGAGAGGATAACCGCGAAGCTGGAGTTCCTCAAGCATGTCATCAAGGGAAAGGATTATGATGAGGCGCGCAGATTTTTCACTAAGCTGAGGAAAAACGTCGCATAAGCATACGGATGCATATTCGGATGTATGGAATCGTTGGTGTCGCCATGTTCTACGAACTTGCGGAGAAAGCGCTTGCGCTTGAGAAGGAAGGGAGGAAGGTCACCCGGCTGAATGTCGGGGATACGAACCTCCCGACGCCCGAGCGCGCAATCGAGGCGGGGCTGGTCAGGATGAGGCAATCGAAATCCGGCTACGGCTCTTCGGCCGGGCTAAGCGAGCTCCGCGAAAAGATTGCAGCGCGCGAAGGGTGCGACGTGAAGAACGTGGTCGTCGGCCCGGGCTCCAAGCACCTGTTATACGGGCTCATGAGCATCCTGTGCAAAAAAGGGGATATGGTTTCTTTCCCATCGCCATACTGGCCGGCATACAGGCTCGCGTGCAGCCAGCTCGAGCTGAAGGCTGAGCCGATAAGCACAGACATGGTGAATGGCTGGCAATTCCAGCCCGAGGATGTGAAAAAGGCCAGGATGCTCCTCATATGCAACCCCCTCAATCCGACAAGCACTGTTTATGACGAGAAGAGCATAAGGTCGGTTATCGCCGAATGCCAGGAGAGCGGCACGCATGTCGTGCTGGATGAGGCGTACAAGGGCCTGTCGTTTCGGCCCATTCCCAGGTATGACGGGGCGATACGCGTACGGTCGTTCTCCAAGGAATTCAACATGGAAGGCTGGAGGCTGGGATATGCGATTGCGCCGGAAGACATCGCCAAAAGGCTAATCGCCTTCAACCAGATTACGGCCACATGCGTAGCCCCGTTCGTGCAGGCTGCCGGCCTTGCGTGCCTTGAGGATGAAAAGGAGATACTCTCGAAAAACAGGAAGGAGTGGCTCTCGCGCTCGGAAACGGCGCAGAAAGCGCTGCAGGACGGGGGGTTCAGGTTCGCAAAGCCGGAATCCGGGATTTACGTTTTCGCAATGCATCCCGGGATTAAGGATTCGGGCGAGTTCGCGATGATGCTCCTCGATAAGGAGGGGATAGCGGTCGCCCCGGGCTCTGAGTTTGGCGGTTTTGGCAGCTATGTCAGAATCTGCGTGAACAGGCCCGAGTATGTCCTTGCGGACGCAATTGCGCGCATGGGCAGGCTTTTGAAGCTATAACCGCCTGCCCCCACCCAACCCCCGGATATTCGCTACCTTAAAAAAAGTGAGCCGGATATCAGTACCATGGCCCAGGCATTCTCACAGCAAGGAACCCAGCAACAGTCCATGGCAGGACAGAAGGTCGCCGCCTACTTTTCCATGGCACAGAAAAGCGAATCGTTATGGAACGGCCTCCTCGTATTTCTCGGGGCCCTGATGCTCCTTGCAACATTCCCATTCTATCCGGTTTACCTCGTTTTTCTTTTCGCGGCCGTTTGCGGCGCAATTGCGATGAAAAACCCTCCGGTCGGGGTAATTGCCGGGGCCGTGCTCGCCCTGCTCGCCGTGTTCTACCAGTCGTCGGTGTTCGCGTGGTTCTACCTGCTCATCCTGGTCGTCATCCTTTTCGAGGTATTCGAGAACTGGATGATTGTCGCTGCGCTTGAGTTATTCGTGCTGGCCCCGTTCGCGTTCGGGGGCTTTCCGCTCTCCGGATGGATAAGCATAATAGGGATGGCGATTGGCGCCCTGTATTTCGGCTCGAAAAAGAGCGTAGCCATCTCGCTGGCTTCAGTAACCCTCATACTGGTATTGTCATCCATGTGGCTCGTCCAGAATACGGCGTACATGCCGTTCAAGATGGACATGTACAAGCCCGGGAAAGCAGAGCTCCAGATGACGAAGGCCGCGGTGGATGTCATGGGAATGGCCCCGGCGCTGAACGAAGCCCTCGGGAAGTTTTTAGACATTGGGAATTTCAGCCGCATC
Organism: archaeon; assembly: GCA_020052325.1. Lineage (GTDB taxonomy): Archaea > Micrarchaeota > Micrarchaeia > Anstonellales > Bilamarchaeaceae > Bilamarchaeum. Next base: position 5,030 of record JAGVPF010000161.1, on the reverse strand, counting down.
TGGGAGTCGGTCGGCCTTGTGGTGGACAATTTCCTGAGGCTGCTGCTTGGGGACTCGCTATTTCTTCAGCTTCTTGGGTGGGGTGCGGCGCTGTTCCTTGTCGGCTACCTGCCTCCGAGGCTGAAGCCGAAGCCCCAGCTCAAGGCGTCATTCGCGCTCCTCCTCCTGCTCCCGGTATATTACCTGGTAAGCATATTATACGGAACGGCGTTCCGCATCGAGTTTGCCGGCGGCGTCATCGCCGCGATAGCGGTCCTTGGCGGCTTGGAACACGTAGGAATCCACATCAGCAGGGAGTCCGAGCTAGACCGCGCCGACAAGATGAAATCTTACGGCAAGTTCGGCATGACGGACATGTCCGCGGCCGGCGACGAGAAGTCGATGGCTGATGTCGGCGGTTACGAGGATGTCAAGGCCGAGCTGCGCGATGCAATCATCATGCCGCTTGAGAAGAAGGAAATCGCATTCACATACGGCATCAAGCCTCCGACAGGCATCCTGCTTTTCGGCCCTCCGGGTACCGGCAAGACCATGCTCATGAGGTCGCTTGCAAAGGAGCTCAAATTCAACTTCATAGAGGTCCGGTGCTCGCAGATTCTCTCGCAGTGGTACGGGGAATCGGAAAAGAACGTGAAGGAGATATTCGACAATGCGCGCAAGAACGCCCCGACGGTGCTCTTCTTTGATGAAATAGACGCCGTTGCGAAGAAGAGGAGCGGGGAAAGCCTCGATGAGGTCGGCCAGCGCGTGCTTTCCGAGCTGCTCCAGCAGATTGACGGGGCCAGCAAGTCGAAGGCGACCGTCATGATTGTCGGGGCGACAAACCGGCCGGACGCGCTGGACTCGGCGATGCTGAGGCCAGGACGGCTGGACAAAATCATTTATATGCACCTGCCTGACCCGGAGGCGAGGAAGGCGATACTCAAAGTCAGCCTCCGCAACCTGCCCCTGGCCGCGGATATCGATTATGACATGCTTGCAAAGAAGACGGACCGCTTCTCGGGCGCGGACATAAAGAACATCACTACGGAGGCCAAGAGGCTTGCGGCCAAGGAGGCAACAGCAAAGGGCGTTGTTGTGCCATTATCCATGCCCCACTTCATGCAGGTTGTTTCATCCGTGAAGCCGAGCACTGGCCTCGCCCAGCTCGACATGTACGAGCAGTTCAGGATGGACTTCGAGAGGCGCACCGGCGCGGAGAAGCCGAAAGAAGAGGAGGCGCAGAAGGAAGCCTCGGTGAAATGGGGCGATGTCGCCGGCCTTGATGATGTCAAGCAGGCGCTCCTCGAAGCCATACAGCTCCCGCTCCTGCACGAGGAGGAGATGAAGGAGTTCAAGGTGAAGCCATCAAAAGGCATCCTGCTCTTCGGCCCCCCTGGAACCGGTAAGACTTTGATTGTCCGCGCCGCAGCAACTGAATTGAAGGCGTCATTCCAGACATTGAGCGCCGCAGAAGTGATGAAGAAGGGCTACACGCAGGCCGTGACCGTCATCAAGGAATCGTTCAACCGCGCAAGGGAGAACGCGCCCGGCATCATTTTCGTCGATGAGATAGAGACCTTCGCCCCCGCCCGCGGAAGCGGAGGCGGCTCGGAGATTCTCGGCCAGTTCCTTACTGAGATGGACGGCGTGAAGGGGCAGAAGGGCGTGGTGGTGATTGCCGCGACGAACAAGCCCGCGCTGATGGACCCGGCCATCATGAGGCCGGGAAGGTTCGACAAGATATTCTTCATACCGCCGCCGGACCAGAAGGGCAGGGTCGAGATGTTCAAGATACACCTGGGCAAGTTCGCGCCCGATATCGACCTGGTTGCGCTGGCCACGCTAACGCCCGGATTCAGCGGCGCGGACATTGCGGAAATCTGCCAGAGCGCGAAGATGCGTTCGCTCCGCGCAAAACTGGCCGGCCTGCCGGAATCCGTGAGCACGCAGACGGTCGTCGAAATCATCAAGACCAGAAGGCCTTCGGTGACCCAGCAGATACTCGAGGAGTACAAGAGGTTCATGGAAGCCTACGGCGAGAGGAGATGAGCCATATAGGGCAATGCCATTAAAAGCATTACTGCCCACATTTAAACACATGAAAGACAATGCCCCCAGGCCGGATTATGGAGCGCTGAGCGGTGCCGTGTATTCAAGCAAGATTAACACGCCCGCAAAAAGCCCGGACTACTTCCGGAGATTCCACCTGCCGCTTATAGAGGCCGCAAGGAAGGACAATCCAGGGGGGAGGGTCGTGGTGGCGGACATCGCCTGCGGCCACGGATACGAACTCGAATTCTTGAAGGGAATTCCGGACGTTGACCTGGTCGGGATAGACATCTCTGCGAAAGTGCTTCAGACATCAACCCGGAGCAGGTTGCCGGATGCCAGGCTGATTGCCGCGGACGTGAGATGGATAGGGCAATCGGTCGAAGAGGGCATCGCAGATGCGGGCATCGCGCTGAATGCCGTCGTATACGAGCCAACGCAAATGCTCGGCGCCCTCATGCACATGCTGCGCCCCGGGGGCCGGTGCGCGGTGAACTTCCGGATATTCGGCAACCCCTTCAACGACGCGTTCTACGAGTCCTACACGCGGCAGGGCGGAAGGATTTCAGACGTGGAAGTCGTTTTCGAGCGGGGAGGGAAAAAAGAAACGTTCGTGCTCAAGGAGCTCGATTATCGGGAGTGCATAGACCCGGATATCCGGAATCTCGACCGGCAGGTGTACTTCACATCGAGCGATGGGACGACGTTCAAATCGAAGGACGTCCTGAGGCTAATCGAGCTTACAGGTTTCCGCGCACTGGGGGAAGACACGTTCCATTTCGCTTCCCCCGCGAACCCGGACAACGAGATTCTGGTTTATACCCTGCAGAAATAGGGCAATCAGGACGGCTATTTTGTTACACTTCTTTATATGCCCCAATTCCGCAGTTTTTCCTACACAAGAAGCTGTGCAAGCAGCTCGATTGGGGTGAAAAATATGAAAGGGTGTTTTGAAATCCAGTGACGGAAAAGGAAGCGCATTGAACAAGGCTGATTCTTTAAATGGGAAAGGGAACGGCAAGGGAACAATGGCCGGACCGGGCGTATTCCGCAGCGCAGAGCCATTATTCGACATGGAGCGCTGGGGCGTGGGTTTCTTCGGGGCAGGCGAAGCGCTGCCGGGGCCGGGGCTCTACGACCGGGCCGGCCCGAAGGCGAAAAAGGCGCACGAGAAGGATTCGCAGAGGCCGAACCCCGGGGAGACGCATCCTGAATTCGAGGTCCGTTCTGACCGCGAATTCGTGCCCACTGAAGAGAGGTGCGCATGGTAAGCTGCGGACCGCCCGCAGGGTATGCGCCGGCACGGACGGCAGGATAGCGGCGGGGCGGAGGCCATTGCTAGAACGGCGCGCCTGCCCCCCGAATCATTTTTTCTTCAAAATCAGGTTCAGCGCCTTCTCTTTTTTTCCGTAAATTATATCTTCGGACGTCTCGGAGGCCACGATTTCGAAGCCAGCGAAATCGGCCTCGATTTTCCCCTTCGCAAAGCCCTCCGGCACACTGAGAAGCGCATAGCCCCCAGTCTTCAGCACCCGCGTCAGCTCGCTGATATAGAATCCCTTTCCTTCGCTGTTCGCATGCTCCGAGAAGCAGAAGATGTCGATTGCCAAATCGAAGAAGCCGTCCTCAAACAGCCAGCAGTCCGTGACGCTGTGGCAGTGCGGCATGACGCCGTGGAGGTCGATGTCCTTCAATACGTCGTCCGAGCGGTCGACCGCATGGACCTCGAACCCGTTCTCGACGAACAATACCGCGTTGCGCCCGGCACCGCAGCCTATGTCGACAAGCCGCCCGCCCTCGATGCCGGCGGATTTGAGGAACTCGAGGAAGAAGACCGCGGCCCGGCTCGGCTTCTGGTCGATGCGCTTCCGCACGCGCGCGTCATCCCGCTTCGCCCATGGCACATCCGGGGATTCCATAGAAACAGCAGCAAAGAAAAGGAATACAAGGTTTTAGAATGGTGCGGCGCGGATAGGGTTATAAACACAATTAGACAACTTGTAAAACATGAGCGGGGGAAGGAAGCTGTGCAGTGAGCCATGCCCGAACGTGAAGCATTGCCCTCACGTGCGGGAGGCCAAGGACAAGGTCCTCGCGCTCACGCGGGAGCTTCACGAGTTCCGGAACAAGCTGATGGTCGAAGAGGGACGGCGGGAGACCGCGGAGCAGCAACTGCTCACCGACCCCCTCACCGGCGCCTTCAACAGGAGGGGGCTCGAGAAAAAGTTCCCGGAGGAGTGCTCCAAGACGGAACGCTTCAAGAGCAAGAAGCTGTTCATGCTTTTTCTGGATATCGACAATTTCAAGAAGTTCAACACCGATTATGGCGAGAAGACCGGCGACCTGGTGCTTATTGAGGTAGTCAGGACGATTGAGGCCGGCCTGAGGGCGTATGACAGCGTCTACCGAATCGGGGGGGAGGAGTTCGTGGTTATCCTTTCGGAATTGAAATCGCTGAAAACAGCCTGCAGGACCGCCGAGAGGGTAAGGAAGAAGATAGAGGACCTTTGCATAGCGCTGCATAACGGGGACCAGTCGCTCCACGTAACAATAAGTGTTGGGATTGCCCGCCTCGGCTCCGGTGACAGCCTGGACACCCTGATAGACAAGGCGAACCATGCGGAGCAGGAAGCCAAGAAAAAGGGGAAAAATAGGACCTTCCTCTATCTTGGCGGTGAGATTCTGGCTGTGGAAAATATAATAAAATAGAAAAAATAAGAAAAAATCAAATCAGGTTCAGGCTGCCGGCCACAATCATCGCCGCAAAGACGAGCGAGACCGTGTTCACGACCTTAATCAGCGCGTTCAGCGCCGGGCCCGCGGTGTCCTTGAGGGGGTCGCCGACCGTGTCTCCCACGACCGCCGCCTTGTGCGTATCCGAGCCTTTGCCCCCTAGGTTGCCCTGCTCGACGTATTTCTTGGCATTGTCCCAGGCCGCGCCAGATGTCGTCATCATGAGCGCAAGCATGAGGCCGCATGCGATGACACCGGCCAGAAGG
>JAGVPF010000156.1 GCA_020052325.1 archaeon | reverse complement strand
GCCCAGATTGCCCGGATTGTGGAGGTCCTTGTGAGCGGCGGGATAAGCGCGAAGCAGTTCGTGGGGAAGAAGGACGGCGTCACGAAAAAAATCCAGGAGGAGACGATTGCGGATTTCAGGGAGGGGAAATTCGATGTCCTTGTGGCAAGCTGCATAGGCGAGGAGGGGCTGGACATCCCGGCAGTCGATGCCGTGATTTTCTACGAGCCGGTTCCAAGCGAGATACGCGCCATCCAGAGGAGGGGGCGGGCGGGCAGGCTGAAGGAGGGGCGAGTAATCGTCCTCATGACCAAGGGCACGCGGGACGAGTATTATTATCATGCGGCGAACAACCGCGAGACGCGTATGAAGAAGATTCTTGGCGGGATGCAGAGGGCCAAGAAGAAAAAATCCCATTTCGAAAGGGCGGACACGCTTGCATCGCAAAGCGCAGAAGCGCACGGCGGGATGTGCACTCATGAAAACAGCGTCGCGGAACAAAAGGCCACCGAAAAGCGTTCCGATGCGAAACCGGATGCGCCGGTTATGGAAAAGAAAAAAGGGCAGACCAGGATGACTGATTTTTAAAGTGTTAGTAAATTAATATATATGTTGATATTAATGGCTCAGATTCGCCACCTGAAGAGGCACGAGGAAAAGAAGGCCCCTGAGGCAGCGGCACCGCGCTTGGGACCCATTGTGGATTGCAGCCTGTGCAGTTCCACCGGAAACCCGCCCCTTGCATGGGTACACAGCGTCGGGAACGCCAGGCAGAAGGAGGCGGGGCTTACATCAAGACTCAGGACCGCTTTTTCTCGGCTCCTAGGCGACGGAGTGATGGACGAGGCGCTTGAATGCGCCAGGTTCAACGCCGGGCGCGCCGAAAGGGCTTTCCTAAGCTACACGGGGCATGTGTCCGACGATGATGCGGCGCTCGGCGTATGCGAGGCCATAGTGAACATCGAATTCGATTACAGGAGGCGCGGCATTCCCGGCGAGATCCTCACCCATCCTGAATCAAATGAGATAATCATGGGACTCCTGGAGATGGGGGAATCGGTCCTTGAGAGCAGGGCCCTTTCAGGCGAAAGAAGGGCGCTCCTAGAACGGATACTCGAACGCTATCCGCCAGTCGGCTCATGATGATTCCGGGATGGACGGGCAGTGAAGGGGAAAGCAGGCGGGGACTGCGGACTGTAGCCGGCACCATATCCGAAAATAGAGGCCCGGTTTAGTCCGTCTCGGCCTCCGGGTGCGTTTGTCTTGCGAAAGGCGCTTTTCAGCTTCTTTTTGCATAGAGCAGGCAGAACCCCGGGTGGCCTGGGACATCCTCGGTCCGGACTGCGAACCCGCTTCCTTCCAGCAAATCGCGGATTTCGTCCGCGCTGTGCCCGGGCACTTCATGGCACTCCATCGCTATCCGCCTGACCATCTTGAGGACTTCCATTGGGCAATTGAGCATGATTTCGTACTCGGAACCCTCGCAATCCATTTTCAGAAGGTCGATGCGCATGATGCCGCGCGATTTGACAAAATCCCCGAGCGAGATGGCGTCCACGACGACCTCTTTTGCGGTCTGGCTCGGCCGGTAGATGCTGTGGCAGTTATTCGCGCCCGTATTCAGGAAGAACCTCAGGCGGCCGCTCTTTTTTGACACTGCCGCGTTGATGGGGTGCACGTTCCGGATGCCGTTAAGCTGCATGTTCTCCTTGAGGAGGCTGAAATTGCCCTCGTCCGGCTCGAATGAATAGACCCGCCCGTTCTTTGCAGCCTTTGATGCGAGGGCTGTGAAAGTCCCTATATGCGCACCGATGTCCAGGACGATGTCGTTTTCCCCGACGGCTGCCTCGTCCCGGCAGTATATGCCATGGACGAACACCTCGTCAATCGTGAAGCGGTCCGCTGTCGCCGGCCGGATCCGGAATCTCAGCCCGTTCCTGAGACGGAGTGTGAGGGGTCCGGGGGGAAGGAGGCCGAGGAAATCGAGCGAATAGATGTGCCAGTTCGCGACCGTGCGGATGACTTTGAGGAATCTGGAGGATTTATTTTTTGCCATTTTTAATAGTGACATGCTAGATGCCCTTTCCTGTCCCGGCCGGCTTGACGCGGCTCACGCTCGTCTCCAGTATGAACGCGAGCTCGTCCTCGCTGAATTCGTAGAACTCCATCATCCGTTCAGCGTGCTTCTTCCCGAACTCTTTCAGCAGCGGCAGGTATTCGAGCGCATCGCGCCGGTTGCCATGCACCCTACGCCCGATTTTCGTGCCGATGGATTTCAGCATCGCCCTGCGCTCGATTGAGCGGGACATGTTCTTGAGGTAAGCGGGGAATGAGTATTTCGTGAATTTCCGGTACGCGCCCTCCTTCGACAGCGCCACGCCCGCGGTGGCAAGGTCAATCGAGTATTTCAGCAGCTGCCAGTTCTGCTTCCTTATCCGCCCGTCGAAGATGTCCGCTTTGGAGAGCGAGTCGTATGCGGCCGCGATTTCGCCATGCTTCTCATACTCGGCCGGGATGTTCTCGTCCACCCAGAGCTTGATGAGGTCATAATCAATCTCGCCGCTGATTGCCTCCCGGGCAGCGCCGTAGCTTTCGGCCTTGAAGATGCCCCGGACGATTTCGAAGATGTCCTTCTCGCGGACGCGCGAGGTGGGGCCGAGCGACTGCAGATCGATCAGGGCTGCGCGCATGTCCCCTTCCGCATTCGTGGCGATGGAGTCAATGGCATCGGCCGTGATGTCAAGGCCTTCAACCTTTGCAACGCGCTCAAGGTGCTTTTTCACAGACAGCCGGTTTATCCGCTTGAAATCCATTATCTCGCATTCGGAGCGGATTGAGGCGAAGCTCTTGTCCCAGATGTCTGTCGCCGTCACTATGGCCGGACACGGGGATTCGGCAAGGAATTTTTTTATCGCCGCGCCCCCGCCCGAATCGGCCCGCCCCGCCAAAACGTCCGCATCGTCAATGAGTATCAGCTTCGCCCTGCCAAAGAGGCTCCCTGCAAGCGCGGACTGGCCGAGCACGCGCTCCACGCGCGAGCGGTTCCGCAATTCGCTCGCGTTCATCTCCACGATATCCAGGTCGTATTCCTCCTTGAGCGCGTATGCGATTGATGTCTTCCCGGTCCCGGGCGGCCCGTAAAGCAGGAGGGGCTTGCGCTTCTTGCCCGAAAGCCAGTGCAGCATCCACTGCCGCACATGCTCGACCTTCTCGCTGTTGCCGAGGACCTGCGCGAGCTTCTTCGGGGCGTATTTGGTCGTCAGGAGCATGTCAGCACTTCCAGAATTCCGATACGGCGTCTTCCGGGTTCACGGTAAGGACCGTCCTCTCATCGCGGCTGAGTATCCAGTTGTATTTATTCCATTTGAAACGCTCGTCCATATAAACCACCGCAACGCGGTCGGCCTCCTTCCTCCTGGCGCGCCCTGCCGCCTGCAATGCCTTTATCGTGCCGGGGTACAGGTAGCCGTAATCCCAGCCGCGCCCGAATTTCGAATCGTAATAATCAATCAGCGCGCGCGACTCCAGGCCCATTTCCTCCAATGCGACGCCCACGATGACGACTGTCTTGATTTCGCCTTCCGAATAATCGACGCCCTCCGAAAGCGAGCCGCCCTGCACGCCAAGAAGCACGCCGCCGTTCCGAAAATCGCGCAGCACCTTCCGGATGTCGTGCGGCTTCATCATGGGGCGCTGGAGGATGAGGCCCCGCGACTGCATGAGCGGGCTGACCGCATCCATGACCGGGTAGGACGGGAAGAATATCGCCGTGCCCCCAGGCGTCCTGGAAACGATGGCATCCAGCTTTGATGCGATGGCGCCGTATTCCTCCATCCCGCGCCTGCTGTATCGCGTCGTCAAATCCTCCGTGATTATGTTCACGATGTTTTCGCTCGGGAACGGGGACGGATATGATTTCATCTCCGTCCGCTCCTGCGCAAGGCCGAGGATGTCCCGGTGCATCTCGAGTGGGTGCATGGTGCCGCTCATAAGTATCGAGGCGGCGCACTCGTTTAGGATTCTTGTCGCGCCGGAGGGGTCGAGCATCCTTTTGGACAGGAAGAAATGCCCCTTGTCCTTCCGGAGGATGCGGACTGAGCTCTCATCGCCTTCGGGCCATTCGCTTATGAAGCGGGCGAGGCGCAGGCATGCGCTCTTTCTTCCGGTCTCCTCGACAAAAGCGAGGCCGGCATCTTCGAGCCTCTGCTGGGCCTCCTCGATGTCGAGGCCGAAGCGGCCGAGGAACGACACGAACGACTCGCCGGAAACGACGCGCTCCCGCTCGCCGTCAAGAATGCCATCGCACCATACGCGGAACTCATCCTCCACGGGGCCTGCATCGAGGCCCAAGTGGCGCATCTCCTTGGACATGCGCGCGAAAAGGAAGGTGCTTGCATTGCGCGAAAGGCTGCTCCGGACGCGGGAGGAGAGATTGTGCGCCTCGTCCACGATGATTATCGAGTTCTCGATGCGCTTCCTGATTTTCATCAGGAATATGTCCCGGATGTTTGGCAGCATGATGTGGTGGTAGTCGGCTACGACCACGCGCGACTCTGATGCGAGTTTCAGCAGCCACTCGTAAGGGCAGCATTGCTCGCCCCGGCCCTGCTCGATTAGCTCATGGTGCGATTTCCCGCTCCCATAGCCTTCGAGGAGCTTCCGGAACCGCGCATCGGCCTTCGTTTCCTCCCTTCGGTTGTACCCGCGCGCGTTCCCGAAGTACGGGCACTCGCATTTCTGCCTCTTCTTTATGCACGCGCTAAGAAGCCCTTCCGAGTCCAGCCCCCGCAGCGAATCGTCGATGCAGCAGTGCGAGCGGCCGACCATGTCGACCGCGCGGAGCCCGAGCGAATATTTCTTCTCAATCCCGCGCACGACTTCCATCGCTATCCGATGCTGTGAAATCTTGGGCGTGAGGAAGAAAACGTCGAGGTTCTGCTCGATGGCGCATGATATCGCAGCCGAAAGCGACGCGTCGGTCTTACCAGAACCCGTAGGCGCATTGGCGATGAGTATCTGCCGGTACGTTATTGCGCGCTGCATGTCCTCCATCATATCCTTCTGGAAGGGGCGTGGGGAGTCATGCCGAAAATAGAGCGCCATATCATAGGCATTGGCCGGCCATGATATTTAAGCAGGGGCTCGGGTGCGTTTCCGCAAGGCCCCGTGCGCTCTTGCAGGCAGAACTATGCCGAAACGAAGGGTTCGTTAGGATAGGGCGGACTCATAAACTTCAAGTAGTTTGCGGTTGCGCACCTGCAGGCATAGCCGCCCGGATGAGATGTCGTTGAAGCCGCTATCGCCCATCTTCCGGGCCATGCCGCGGTCCGAGTACAGCCGCTCCAGTGCTTCGAGGAGCGAATCCTCGAGTTCGGCATCCGCACTTCCTTTCTCATATTGTATGTAGTCGCCCGTAAGCGGAAGCGAGCCGTAGGGGCCATCCGCCTTTTTGAAATCGGCGAACCTGCAGGCTATGCCGTTCTTGCCGTCCACAATCTCCTCGTTCGCAAAAGCATTTGTTGTCAATATGGGCACATGGAAGCGCATCGCCTCCAAAAACGCAAGCCCCGGAGTCGTGTAGCTGGGGTAGAAAAGAACGTCCGCCTTCCGCAGGGCATCATCAAGCTCGTTGCGCTCAAGCAGCCCGGGGGTTTCCACCTGCATCCCCTCCAGCCTCCATCGCTCTGAATGCGGAATCTCACCAGTGATTATGAGGCGGGCATCAGGCTTCCCGCTTGAAAAGCGCTTGAAGACCCGGAGCATGCGGTTTCCGCCCCGGTAATAGAAGTTCCAGTCCCCGTGGAGGTTGCTGGTGCCAAGAAACAGGGCATTGAAGCCTTCGTGCAGTACGGGTTCGTGGTTTTTGGGAATCCGCATCGACAGAGGTAAGACGGATATCATATCCTCAAGGCCGGGGAACCCATATGCGTTGACGACATTCTGCTTCCCCTTTTCGTTCCATGCTATCAGGCCGCGGCAGCCATCCTGGCGCAGCATGCCCTGCACCCGCGCCCTGTTCCAGCCATATGTTTCCCGGGATAACGAATGCTTAGCCATATCCGGAAGAAGGGTTCGCGCGGATTCGAATTCGGAAACGAAGCGGGAACGGGAATAATCCAGCCGCTGGCAGAAATGGACGAGGTCTGCCTGAG
>JAGVPF010000059.1 GCA_020052325.1 archaeon | reverse complement strand
GCCGGCTTGTCCGGAAGGGCGGATTTGGCCTTTTCGTGCTTCGGCTGCTCCTCCGGAAGGACTTCGACCGTGCACGAGTATTCCTTCGCAAGGAAGCCCGCGGCGTCATTAAGCGCATCAAGCTCGTCCTTCTGCGGAATCGGCGTTGGAAGCGAATGGACATTCTTCATGATGCCCTTTGCGAGCGTGGAAACCGCCTTCATGTCGAATTTCTTGGCTGATGCGGCCTTCATGAAAACGTCGATTTTGGGATTCTCCTTCGCAAGCATGTACAACTCGCGTTTCCAGTCCGCAGCCACGTAAATCGTCACCTTCTGAGGCTTCTTGCCTATCAGGCCGGAAATCTTCTCGATGTCCCCGTGGACTTTCCGTATCAGCTCTTCCCCCCGCTCGACCGAATCATCGATTTTTGAATGGTCGGCCTTTGGGAACGGCGCGAAAGACACGAATCCCTTGTTGCCAAGCTGCTCCCAGTATTCTTCTGAAAAGTGAGGCATGAATGGCGCAATCAGGACAATCCATTTCTCGAAGAAGTCTCTCAGGTTCGGCTCGCTGGAGCGCTTCAGGTACCATTGCAGGTCGGTTGTGACCTCATAGAATATCTCGAGTGCCAGGTCCCGGATGGCGAGCTCGGAATACAGCTTGTCCGCACGCTCGATTTTCCGATTCAGGCGCGATAGCAGCCAGCGCTCGATTCTGCCATGGGGCTTGCCGGCCGCCCGGGTCGAGTCCTGCACCAGCTTGTCTATGAGCATCATCCTTGAGCGGACGCCGTCGGCCACGCTCCGGTTGAAATCCGTGTCGGTTGAGAGGTCCGCACCGCATACCACAGAAAAGCGGATGACATCCGCCCCGTATTCCTTGATTGCTTTCCGGAGGGGAAGGATGTTGCCCATGCTCTTGCTCATCTTGCTCCCATCCATCAGGACGAAGCCGTTCGTCACAATCTGCTTCGGCCATAGTTTCTTCTCCGGAAAGATGCCCACATGGTTGAAGATGTAGAGCGTCAGGTGGTTCCGGATTAGGTCGCCTGCCGAGTGGCGCGAGTCGACGGGATACCAGTAGAGGAAACTGTCCCGGAGCGCTTTCAGTTTCGGGTCTTGGGTTTTAGGGCCTTTCCCAAGGAAAACAGCGTCGAAGAACGCCTCGTCCAAATCGCTCGCCGGGATTTCCTTGAGCTGGTGGGCGACCGTGTAGTACGCCATGTAGATTGTGGAGTCCGAAAGCGCCTCAATCATCTTGTTCTCATCGAACGGGAATTTCGTCCCGAGTCCGGCTGCCCTCGTGGTAGGCCTGGTCTTGAACCAGTCTATGGTGTAGAGATATTCGCGGCGCGTGTCGGCCGGTATGATGTTCATGCTTTCAAGGCATTCCTTGGCCTTTGCCTTCCACTGCGGAACGCCGTAGTCGATGAACCACTGGTCTTTCAGGATGTTCACCACGACATGCGAACCGCAGCGGCAGTGAATCGGGCCGTTCCCTAAGGTAACGATGTGGAACGCCTGTTTCTTGGATATCAGGTCTGCGGCAATCTTTTCCTTGGCATCAATCGCTTTTTGGCCGGCATACTTACCGACGACCATAACGCCTTCATGCGCTTCTTTGGTGTATATCTCCTCGGTCGCTTTTTCAGAGGCCGGGTCGTGCTGGTCTTTCACGCCCATCTTCTCGACGATGTCCTTGGCCGGCGCGGGGCTAAAGCCCTTGAGGGAAACCACCTGTGGCATCCTGATTCCGCCCATCCCGAGGTCGCGGAGCGCAAGGTAGTCCAGGGGTGCGTGGGCGGGAACGGACATGACAACCCCAGTCCCGATATCAGGGGATACGAAGCCGGCCCTGTAGACCGGGACCGTCTCGCCGGTCATCGGATTCACGGCCTTCATTTTAAGTATTTCATCGGCTGGGATATCCCCGATTATCTCGAGTGCGAGCTGAAGGTCCAGGACTTGTGCGGCGCTTTGGGAGATGATAATAACCTCGCCCTTGTGCTTTGCGCGCACATATTTTGCCTCCGGATTCACCCAGATGTTGGTGACGCCATAAACGGTTTCGGGCCTGTAGGTCGTCACGACGAGCGAGACAGCCGGACCGCTCGTTGGCGCCGGATCGACGGCGAACTTGATTACCGTGACGTCCTCGAGCTCGGGGTCCACGTCCCCGCGCGTGTCATGCGCGCTTACCGCATTCTTGTCGGCCGGGCACCATGCTATCGGGTATTCGCCCTTGATTAGGTAGCCGAGCTCCTTCAGTTTTCGGAACTGCCATTGGATGAACTTGTTGAACCGCTCGTCGTAGGAATAGAACTTCCTGCGCCAGTCGATGGAGTAGCCGATTTCCTTCATTCCGCTTTCTATTTCGTCCGAGAAATACGAGACGAGCGCCCGCGGCTCGCTGAGCGTTGCGGCCTTTTCGGGCGGAATCCCGTAAATACGGTCGAAAACGCCGAGGACGTCCGAGTCTTTGGCCGCGATGCGCTTTGCCATGGCGAGAATGGGCGTGCCGGTTACGTGGAATGCCATTGGGAAGAGGACATTGTATCCTTTGAGGCGGAGATAGCGGGAGTAGATGTCGGCGGTGGTGTAGGTCCTCCCGTGGCCGATGTGCTGGGGCGAGTTCGGGTAGGGGAATGCGGCGGTTATGTAGCGCTTCTCCTTGCCGGGTGCGGTGTCGCTCTCGAATGCGCGAGATTCGGCCCATCGCCTGGACCATTTCATTTCAATAGCAGTAGCGTCCATAACCCGTATTCACCGGGAAATGTTTAAATTTCAGCGTTTCAGGCGGCTTATCGGGTGCTTTTCCAGTGGTGGGGGCTCGATGCTCGAACGCACCGCCCCGGCTCCTTTCCCAAGTCGGTACATCAGCTCGGCGGTCATCTGAGGATCCGGGGCGCCGGATGCGGAAACGGGCCTTTCGTGCATCGAATCGTGAAGGCACCCCTTGGCCTTCCCCCGTATTGATGCGGGAAGGCGATTATCGCCTGAAATGTCCGTTAGTATGTCGTGGTCTTTTCCCGCATAGGCTAGCTCGATTGCGGTCATAGCGGCGGCTTCCACCTTGTCTTCCAGCGCAATCCGGATGTCGACCGGGAGGGATTTTTGGGCGCTTAAGGCGAGAAGGACGGGGTAGTTGCCCAGCTCGGCCGCCACCCGGATTAGGAGCAGGCCGGCAGGTTTCTTTACATCGTATGGAATTGCCTGGACGGTTGCGAGATTGAACAGCGTCGAGTACTTCAGGCATTTTTCCGCCGAAGCGCAGATGGCTGTGCCGGCTTCCGTGCGGGCTTCGTCATGGTACCTCGGGTCGGTAAGCACCCCCCAAAGAGCCGCCTCGTCATATGGCTCGGAATAGCGCATGACCAGCGACACTCCGGCATGCAGGGCGATTTCGAGGGGAACATCCTGCCTCGTCGCGACATCCTGGAGGGGAAGGTTCGTACCGGAGTTCTTGCCCGCAACTATTGCCGCTGCGAGGATGTTATTCCGGGCTTCTTCGGCAAGGAACGGCGGTGTGCCAACGTCCTTGCAAAGGTCGATTAGGACTGAGTAGCGACCATGCTCCCGGAGGCTTTCAATCACCCTGGCCCCTGCGGCGCGGCAGGTCTCCTCGTCTTTCCCGTATTTGGCCTGGAGTATGAGCGGAATGACGTTCGGCAATTCATCTCCAGGGTTCGTTTGCGCCATGGGATACCTTTGGCGTGGAATGCTTATAAATGTTATTAAAAATAAAAGAAAATGCTTGGAAAATCGCTCAGGAACCTGGGTTGGCAGGTATTCCAAGGCTATAATGTTTTAGAAAGTGGCAAAAAGAGAGCTTATTTAAACCCTTTCAGGCACATTTAGCATACAAGGACCGACTGGTCCTGCGAAAGCCTTAACAGCATTTATAAGGTTTTCCGCGCAAGGTAATGGTCATGGGATCAGAATTGAGAGTGGGAGACATCATGACTAAGAAGGTCATAGTCGTACCATTCGGCAAAACCATCCTAGAAGTCGCAAAAATGATGAAGAAGAACTCGATAGGCTCAGTCATGGTCGTTGAAGACAAAGAGGGCAAGCACGCCAAAGGGATAATCACAGAGCGCGACATAGTCTACAAGATACTGGCCAAGGGAAGCGACCCCTACAAAGTGAATGCGGAGGACATCATGTCCAAGCCGCTTAGGGTGGTAAAGCCAGACACAACCATAGAGGATGCAGCTAAGGCGATGAGGGAGAACAAGGTAAAGAGGCTCCCGGTCGTCAATGACGATAACGAACTCATAGGTTTATTGAGCGAGGGGGACATCATGAAGATATTCCCCATAGTAGTGGACCTCATAGAGGAAAGGGCTGCAATCTC
>JAGVPF010000125.1 GCA_020052325.1 archaeon | reverse complement strand
GGGAAGGATTATCCGGCCACGCTCAAGTTCCGGCTCGAGCGGCGGTGGTTCGACAGCGCGAACATGCAAAATGTGGTGCACACGCCGCACGAGCTCAACGAGCAGATACGCGAGCAGATGCGCGAGCTCAAGGATCCGGAGGTCCACGCGCTCGCCATGGCGGCGATGCGCCGCGTCCGCGTGAAGGAATCCTGCCGTGCGAAACTCGCAGATAAGTTCGTGAGCGAGCTTCGATGCGGCCAAGCGCGCCGCTAGGCCTAAATTGGCGCGATGCAACCGCCGCGCCTTCTGATTAGATAATATAATAAACCGTGAACGAGATTCCCAACCCGTGGTGCGCAGGGGGAAAACCCAAGGGCCCAGCTTAAATCGGGCCATACGGAAACCTGCAGGGCGCCCCAACAATCTCCCCCGCGACATGGTTGAGAGGGATCTTGCCGAAGTGGCAATCCGGGATTCGGAGACTCGCTACAGGCGCCTTTTCGAGACCGCGCAGGACGGCATACTCATTCTCGATGCGGACTCGGGGCAGATAACCGACGTCAATCCGTTCCTCATCTCCATGCTCGGCTATTCCCACAAGGAATTCCTGGGCAGGAAGCTATGGGAAGTCGGCGCTTTCAAGGACATAATCGAGAGTAAAGCGAAATTCCTCGAGCTCCAGAAGAAAGGCTACGTGCGCTATGAAAACCTCCCGCTCCAGACCAAAGGCGGCAAGCCGATGGCAGTCGAATTCGTGAGCAACTCCTACCGCGTCGACCACACGAACGTCATCCAGTGCAACATCCGCGACATCACGGACAGGAAAAGGGCGGAAGAACGGGCAAGGCTGATTGAGGCGAGGTATTCGAACGTCTTCAACAACTCCATGAACTGCATCGCCGTCTACAAGGCGCATAACGGCGGAGAGGACTTCACCATCGTGGATTTCAACAAGTCTGCCGAGCGTGTCGAGAATGTGAAGAAAAAGGACATTATCGGGAAGCGCGTGACCTCGGTGTTCCCCGGAGTCCGGGCGTTCGGAATTTTCGACGTTTTCAGGCGGGTCTGGAAAACCGGGAAGCCCGAGTATTTCCCGGCCAAGGTCTACAAGGACAACAGGATTGCCGGATGGCGGGAAAACTATATCCTGCGGCTTGATTCCGGCGAAATCGTCGCGATTTATTCCGATCTGACTGTGGAGAAACAGGCCGAGGAGAACCTCAAGGAAAGCGAGGCGAAGTATTCCGGGCTTGTCAATAGCGTCGAAATAGGCGTTTTCCGCAACACACCCGGTCCGGAGGGGCATTTCATAGAAGCGAACCCCGCGTTTATCAGGATGTTCGAGGCGGGCTCCCGGGCAGAGTTGCTGAAGCACAGCGCCAGCGAGCTGTACGAAGATCCGCGACAGCGGAAGAAGGTCAGCGATAAGATAGTCCGGCAGGGATTCATCAGGCGCGAGGAACTGAGGTTAAAGACGCTCAAGGGGCGGAGCTTCTGGGCCTTGAGCACCGTGGTCCTGAAGAAAGACCGGGCCGGGAACCAATATTTCGACGGCATGGTGGAAGATATCACGGCCAGGAAGAATGCGGAGGATGCGCTCCGGGAAAGCGAGGAGAAGTACCGGACGCTTGCGGATTCATCCCTCCAGGGCATGGTTATCGCTGCGGCACCGCCAATCCGCCTTGCATACGCCAACCCCAGCTTGGCCAGGATGCTCGGCTATTCCGTTTCCGAACTGACTTCGATGACGGAAAAGAAAATTTTCAAGATTATCCATCCGGACGACCGGGATATGTTCTTCACTCGGTTCCGCTCGCGCATGAAGGGCGAGGGCGTCGAGTCCAATTACGAAGTCAGGGTCGTCAGGAAAGACGGGAAGATGAAGGTGTTTGAAATTTCCGCCAACGCCATCCGGTACCTGGGGAAGCCGGCTGTGCAGGCGACGTTCATAGATATAACTGACAGGAAGGCGGCTCAGGAACAGCTCATCGACATCATCGAATCCCTGCCGGATGCCACATTCGCCGTTGATTTGAAAGGCCGGGTAATCTACTGGAACCGGGAGATGGAACTCCTATCGGGAATCAAGTCCGGCGGGATGCTCGGGAAGCCCAGCGGCGAAGTCGGCAAGCACTTCTATGGCTGGAAGAGGCCGGTCGCAGCAGATCTTCTGCTGAACCCTATAGACTCATTGGAGAAGGAATACGATTATTTCGAGCGGCAGGGCGACATACTCACGGCCAAGGGCTGGGTGCCCCGCCTCTTGAGGGGCAAGCTCGGCTATGTGTGGGTGATGGTGCGCCCGCTTTACGACTCGGATGGCGGAATCGTGGGCGCAATCGAAAGCGTGCGCGACATAACCTCGCAGAAGCGCAACGAGGATGCCCTGTATAAGAAAAACCGGATGCTCGCCCTTATCAGCGAATGCAATCAGGCCATCGTCCGCAGCGGTGATGAGAACTCGCTGATGCGGGAAATCTGCAGGATACTTGTCGATACCGGCGGCTACCGCATGGCATGGGCCGGATGTGCGGAATTAAGCGGAAAGAAGCGCGTCATTCCGAAAGCGTCCTACGGCTTTGACGAGGGCTACCTGAAAACACTGGATATAACCTGGGCCGACACGCGAAGGGGACGCGGGCCGACCGGCACTGCGGTCCGGACGGGCAGGCCTTCGATTGCGCGCGACATTCCCAACAGCCGGCGTTTTGCTCCCTGGCGAAAAGATGCCATTGCGCACGGCTATGCGTCGTCCATCGCGCTTCCCATACAGCTTGAAGGCGCAAGATGCGGGGCACTGAACATCTATGCCGGGAGTCCCGATGCGTTCGATGCCGAAGAAGTCCGCCTTCTTGACGAATTGGCCCAGGATATCGCCCACGGCATCTCGGCGCTTAGGTCGAAAGTAGCGCTCGGCGAGAGCGAAAAGACATTCGCCGCGATATTCAACAATGCGACAGACATCGTGGTGTTCCTGGACAGCTCCGGCATGATACAGAAAATCAACCCCTCGGTCAACCGCATGTGGGGCTACGACCCCGCCGACATCGTCGGGAAACGCTTCAACGAGCTGACCCAATTGCTGCCCCCGGATTCGATATCCGTGATGGCGGAAAACTTCAGGAAGCGGGTATCCGGAATCGACGTGAGCCCGTACGTCGTCGAGGCACGCACCACAGAAGACAGGCAGGTTTTTGTCGAGGTCCGGGGCTCCGCGGTGAGGAAAGGGAATGTCATTGCCGGAGCCGTTGTCACACTCAGCGACATCACCAAGCGCCTGTCCGCAGACAAGCGCCTTCTGGCCAGCTACCAGGTGGCTTCGGTCCTTTCGGCTGGGGGGCCGATGGCCGATACATGGCCCGTCGTCCTGCAGAAGATATGCACCAACCTGGACTGGGCCTGGGGTGAGATATGGGTTGTGGACGAGCGCAGGAAACTGCTCACCCTTGCAGAATCATGGCACGAGCCATCGAAAAAATACCTGCCGTTCGAAAAAGTCTCGTCTGAAATCCAGTTCAAGTCCGGCTCCGGGCTGGTCGGGCGCGTATGGGCGAGCGGCAAGCCCGTATGGGTCCAGGATATCGTCCAGGAGCGCGTATTCCTCCGGACAGCCGCCGCGAAGAAGGTCGGCTTCAAATCCGCATGCGCCATCCCGCTCGCGATGGGGGGTGAAGTCGTCGGCGTGATGGTCTTTTTCTCAGACAAGGAGCGCCCGCCCGAGCATGAGCATCTCCAGTCACTCAACCTTGTCGGCTACCAGATCGGCCAGTTCATCAAGCGCAAATCCGCCGAGCGGTCCCTGCAGGACAGCGAGAACCGTTTCCGCAACATATTCGAGCACGGCTCGATAGGCATCCTCCTTTCCGGCCATGATTATCGGTTCATAAGGGCCAACCCTGCCGCGTGCAGGATATTCGGCTATACCGAGCCCGAGCTGAGCCGGCTGACGTTCAAGGAGATAACGCATCCGGAGCACCGCGGGCGCGACATCGAGCAGATGGGGCGGCTTGGCGCGGGCAAGATACCGTTCTATAAAACGGAAAAGCGCTACATCCGCAAGGACGGCCAAATCATATGGGGCGCGGTCAATGTTTCGGCAATCCGGGATTCGAAGGACAATGTGCTTTATTACCTCGCCATGGTGGATGACATCACGGAGGAAAAGCAAAATGAGGACCTGCTCCGCAGCCAGAAGGACCAGCTCCAGGAGCTATCCCAGCTACGGGAGCGCTTCATGGCGGACATGACGCATGAATTGAAGACGCCCCTAAGCGTCATCATGCTGAACCTGGACATGGCAAGGAACATGGACCCCCTGACAGAATCGGCCGATATCGCGAAGTCCTTTGACCTGATGTGGCGCAACACCATGCGGCTCTCGATTTCGGTGGAGCAGATAATGCAGCTTACCAAGCTGGAATCGGTGGACATCAGGTCCGAAAAGTTCTCCCTGGACAAGATGATGCGCCTGGTGCTGGAGGATTATATGCCCCTTGCGCGCTCGAAGGGGCTTACCCTGGATTTGACCGGAAACGACATCGAGGTCGAAGGCGACCCGCACATCCTTTCGATGGCTGTCAGCAACCTTGTGAGCAACGCGCTCAAGTTCACGGACCGGGGCGGCGTGCGCGTGGTCTGGAGCGAGGAGGGCGCCGACATAGTGATATCCGTCTCGGATACCGGCGTCGGAATAAAGCCCGAGAACAAGCCGAAGGTCTTCGACAAGTTCTTCAAGGAGAACCACAGCGCGCCCGGGTCCGGCATCGGCCTCGCGATATCCTCCACGCTGATTAAAAAAATGGGCGGCCGGATAGAATTCGAAACCATGCACGGGCATGGCAGCACGTTCAGGATACTCATTCCGAAGGTGGCAAAAAAATGAAAAAGATACTTATAATCGAAGACGAGCCCGACGTGGCACGGAGCATCAAGATGTATCTGGAGAAGGCCGGCTACCAGGCGTCATACACGCTGGACCCGATGGAAGGGCTCGAGATGCTCAAGGGCTTCGACCTCCTCCTCCTCGACCTGATAATGCCGAAGGTTTCCGGCCGGGCGGTCCTGCGCGAGATGAAATCGCGAGGAATAAAGACGCCCGTCGTAGTCCTCAGCGCAATAAGCCTCCCGGTCATCGTGGGAGAGGAACTCGCGAAAGAATTCCCGGGCCTCAAATTCGTTCCGAAGACCGCCCTGCACGCAGAACTGCTTCCGGCGATTAAAAAAACGCTGGGTGAATAACCGCCCGCTCCGGGCGCACCGCATTAATCAGAGCCGCTGAAGCCTCAGCCCGCTTTTTTCATCCAGCTTCCGCCCGACCTCCATCGGCAGCGGACTGAGGATTATCTCGCAGGTCGGGTTTATCTCCGCACGGACGAGATGCCCCCCGAGCACGGTGAAGTCCGTGAGCCCCAGCGCGATGTGCGCGTGCACAAAAGGCTCGTTGTCGACCGTTGTGATATTGCCGGAGAGCGAAACTATCTCGAGCATGCCTTCGAGCTTCTTGCTGTGGTACTTCTTCTCCTTCGTGTCGAAGTGCGATATTTCCGCGCTCCTGCACGCGCCGATTCCGGAAAAATGCGCGTACTGGACGTGATGCTCAATGCACGCCTTCCTGAGGGATGCGGCAATCTCGTCCCCCGAATCCAGGCGGATAATCAGCTGGCTGCCCGCTTTTCGAAGTTCCATCGCCGAGCACCCCCTTCCTTTCCCGCGCACCCGCCCGGTCCCATATCTGTTCCCCTAGACGAGCTCCTCGGCCTTGAAGAGCCGCTCGCAGAAGTGGCACCGGTAGCGCTCGCCATCCTCTTTGCGGAACAGAGTCTTCGCGCCTTCCCCGGTTATGCAGTTGGGGTTCGCGCATTTGGCGATTCCGCTAACTTCCTTGGGGAGCGAGACCACGAACTTCTTCTCTATCTTGCTGTTCCTGATTATGTTCACGGACGCCCCGGGTGAAACGAGCGCAATCAGGTTCGCGCTCTCCTCCGAGACGAGCTTGCCCTCGATTTTCACGATGTCCTTGGTCTTCGTCTTCTTGCTCGGCACGTTGAGGACGATGGCCACCCGGTGAGGGTAGTTCTCGCCTATTTCAAGGAGCTTCATGACTTTTCCGGCTTTTCCCGCCTTTATGTGGTCGACGACCGTTCCCATCTCAATCTGGTCCACCTGCATAGCATCACCTGGTTAAAGCGTATTCCAAAATCGCCTGCCTTACCGGCACCCCGTTGTGCGCCTGCTCGAAATACTTCGCCTGCTTCATCGTGTCTATAGAATTCTCTATCTCGTTGATTTTCGGAAGCGGGTGCAGAATCACGAGGTCGTCCTTCGCCCCTTTGAGGTCGGCCTTCTTTATCATGAACCTCTCGGTGACGCGCTTTGCTTCAAGGGGGTCTGCAAAGCGCTCCTGCTGAATCCTGCAGACGTAAAGGACGTCCGCCTCGGAGAACTCCGGCTCGGTCTTCACCGAGACCTGGAGCTTGAACCGCTCTTCGAGCTCCTTCACATACGTCTGGTCCATCTCGAGCCCCTTCGGGGATACGAGCGTCACCTTCGCCTCGAACATGCCTAGGGCATATGCGAGCGAGCGCATGGTGCGCGCATGCTTCAAATCGCCAAAAAGCGTTACGTTCAGGCCCTTGATGCGGCCCTTGCTCTTCCTTATGGAATAAAGGTCAATTAGCGTCTGCGTGGGGTGCTGGTTTCCTCCATCCCCGCCGTTTATCACCGGTTTCCCCAGGATGTCGGCCGCAAGCCTCGCAGAGCCCTCCTTGGGGTGGCGTATCACGAGCGCGTCCGCGTACCCTTCGACCGTCTTCACGGTGTCCTCGAAGCTCTCGCCCTTCTTCAGCGAGCTGGTTTCAGGCAGGAAGTCTATGTATTCCATCCCCGAGCGCAGCGCCGCGGACTGGAAAGACAGCTTCGTGCGCGTGGACGCCTCGAAAAACAGCGTCGCGAGCACTTTCCCGGAAATCCCCGGCTTCTTCTTCCCCGCGTGAATCGCCTCTGCCGAATCCAGGATTCCTTCGATGTCCTTCTTCTCCATGTCCCGAATCGAGATTACGTCCATAGAACAAGCCTCCCAGACAGAATATGATGGAAAGATATAAATCTGCTTTGTGCATCTTCCATACCATCCAGAGATTCGGGAGAGATGATTATGCTCGTGGTTTTCGAAGGGATAGACGGATGCGGAAAGGAGACGCAGATTAAGCTGCTTCAGCAGAAATACCCTGATTCAATCGTGTTCAAGTACCCCACGAAAAGCTTCCAGATGCTCAATGATTATCTCGAGAAGAAGCTCGAGCTCTCCTCCAAGTCGCTTTTCCTCCTCTTCCTATCGGACATCGCAAACGACCAGGAGCTCGTGCGCGTCGCCATGGATTCGGGGAAGACCGTGATTCTCGACCGCTACGTGTTCTCGACGATATCATACGAGCTTGCCGACATCCATTTCCCGCAGGCGAAGAAAATCGTGGAGGGCCTGGGATTCCTCAAGCCCGACAAGGTCATACTCCTCGACATCCCCCCCGAAGTTTCGCAGGAGCGGAAGAAGAAGCAGAAGAAGCTGGACCGCTATGAGGAGAACCGCGAATACCTTGCCAAAGTCCGCGGGAACTTCCTGCGCCTTGAGGAGGAAAGATTTTTAACTCCGAATTGGCATAAGGTCGATGCAAGCAAGGGCATAGAGTCCGTGCAAGCGGACATCATGAAACTGTTCAAGTAGCTTGTTCGTCAAATTCGCTCCGTTCGTCTAGACCGGTCAAGGATAGTGGACTTTCATCGCGCTTTTGGAAAAAAGCGCGGCAAAAACTGACTGTCAAAAAACCCTCTCGGGTTTTTTAGCAAGCCGGTTTTGGGCCGCCTTTTCCTAAAAGGCGGAAGTCCTCCATCGACCTGGGTTCAAATCCCAGACGGAGCATTTTCTTATAATATCTCCCCCCCAACTCAAATCCATGCACATTCTGCGCAAGGCATGCGGCGAAGTGTCACGGAACCGCCGCAGGCTTCCGCTTTTCTTCCTCTACCACGCTCTTATCCAGCCCGTCCGCCTGTTCAACGAGCTGAAATTCCGGCTCCTCCTTTCCATGATGGCTCTTTCAGGATGCCCGCACGTCCGGATGCCCGGGGGGCTGAGGATGGCGCTGAATCCCGAGGATGGGGGCATATCGCGGGATTTGATTCTTGATCCGGACCGCGAATCCCACGCGCAGGCCCTTTTGCGCGGAATAGGGCCCGGCGACACCGTCATCGACGCAGGTGCGAACATCGGCTATTATTCGATAAAACTAAGCCGGATAATCGGCGAAACCGGCTCCCTGTACGCTATCGAACCTGCCGAATCCTCACGGCGGCTGCTAATCCGGAACCTGGCCGACAACCGCTGCAACAACGCTACAATCCATACGGTTGCTTTCGGCGACCGTGCCGGCAGGGCGAAACTTTTCCTGAACACGAAAAAGAACCTGAACAATATGCTTGGCCCATCCTACGGCGAGATTATCGGGCACCAGGATGTGGAGATGACGACCCTCGACGAGTTTGTCGCTGAGCGCGGCATCTCGCCAAATTTCATTCGGATGGATACCGAGGGGTATGAATACAACATCCTCATGGGCGCGAAAAAAACCCTGAAGGCAGGAAAGGACCTGGCGCTCATGGTGGAGTTCCATGCGGACCTCATGGGAAAGGGGAAATCCTCCCGGCTCCTGCGGATGCTCAAATCGCTGGGGTTCGAATCAGTAGCCGTGGTTTATGACAATGTCTTCTATCCGGATGCCCGCCAGGGCTCCATGCTCTATCGTGCCCTCATGCCCATGTGGTGCCGCATCGCGGAGGTGGCAGACCCGTCCCTGTTCGCAAAAGTGCGGACCGACATCACTATCGACCGGCTCCTTGCAGACAAGAAACTGCTGGGCACGCGGTTTGCCTGCCCGAACATCCTCTTCCGCAAGAAAATAACGGCATGAACAATCCTTATAAAACTAATCAACCATATTCATCCTTTAGAGGTAACACAATGATTAAATCCATCACCCCGGGTGCTGCCTTCGATGACGCATTCGCAGCCAGCCGCTCCCGCAAGACCAATCTTATCCGGAACAAGTTCGCCGACCGCATCATTCTCGAGGAGAAGGCCGAGCTGCCGCGCTTCTGGACCGGCACGGTCGTAGCCTACCCGGCGCCCGACTGTCCAATCGGCGAATCGATAACGTTCCTCGACAGGATTCGCCGCCTGCGCTACATACTCGAAACCAGCGCACTTCGGGGCGAGCGGGGCATCGCACTTGTCCTTGAGTCCGGAACATACGACCTTCTCGGGAAGGGCAACGACCGATTCTATCTCCCGCACCGCGAGCCTCTCATCTTGTCCGGATTCCCGAAAGAAAACGGCTGGTACGGCATGGACGAGGCGACCGCCCTTCCGGTCCACGGTTCGCGCGCATTGAGATACCTCTGGCGCATGAGCGGCGAGGCGGTTCTCCCGGTCGCACGCGAAAGGAACAGGACCGGGTGGGCGGCATCCGACATTTTCCTGAATCAACGCCCCTCAGCACGGTTCGCGGCATTTTCGCAATCCGAACTGGAATCGGCAATTGCGCAGGAGCGGTGCTGAATGATTTTTAACCCCATCCTGACGAATACGGTATCATGGCATCTTCTCAATTAAGGAGGCCGGACGAGCAGGGCAAAACCGAATTGGCGAGTTCAAATCCTATTCAGACCTTCTATACCCCGAATTCCCAGAGCCCGGTAGAGGTGCAATTCTTCGTCCAGGGGCCGAGGCCGAGGGTCGAGGCGTTCCTGCGGGATTATCACTCCAGCCATGACCCCGGGCACCTGAAGAACCTCCTCCGCGACTACCAGGACATTTTCCAGCGCTTCAAGGTCGGCAACCAGAGCTACACCGATTCCAGCCAGGTCTTCACCGAGGTCTGCAGGCAGCTTGGCGTCAATCCGCAGAACCTCTCCTGGTAAGGGCCATGGGGCATTGCCGGCGAATCCAGCTCATTTCGCTTCTTTTTATCCTGCTTTCATCCACGTCGATGGCTGTGGATGACGTAAACATCACCAGGTTCCTAAGCCTGAACCTGACCACCTCCTGCCCCGGCAACATCCTCCATATCAATGCGACGGCGTCCGACGGCCTTCCTGCCCCTGATGTGGAGCTCCGCCTCGTACTTTACCTTCCATATCAGGGCCTCCGCGCGCTCCAGCATACCGACAAGGACGGTATGGCATCGGTCGAGCTAACGAAGAACGGCAGCTACCGCGTGTACATGAACACGGACGCATACGACCATGAGCGGTACATGGAATTCGAGTATCCGCGCATGTGCCCTCCTCCGCCCCCGAAGCAGATGAACATTTCAATCGAGCCTGATTGCGAGGGCATGCGCCTGTCAATAACCACCAAGGCGAACGAGACGGGAGCGCCTCTTGAGGGGGTGTTCGTCCTCGCCGGGGACTGGTCGTCATTCAGCGGAAAGAGCGGCACGGTTTCCGTCCCGTTCGAAAAGGGCTACGTTTTCATCCGCGTCGAGCGGGCGAATTACACGGGCCAGGAGTTCTATTTCGATGCGAGCTGCCTGCCTCCGCCAGAGTGCGTAATCGACTCGGATTGCGATGGCTTCGAGTTCTGCGGCGGCGGAAACTGTGTGAATGTCACGGGGGAGTGCGGCTATCCCCAGAACCACACGTGGATGGCGTACGGTTGCTGCGCGGATGCGGACTGCGACAACGAATCCACATGCGCCAACAACTCGTGCGTGCTCAAGCCAAAGCCGCCCG
This sequence comes from archaeon, assembly GCA_020052325.1. Lineage (GTDB taxonomy): Archaea > Micrarchaeota > Micrarchaeia > Anstonellales > Bilamarchaeaceae > Bilamarchaeum. The sequence continues at coordinate 736 of JAGVPF010000125.1, read as the reverse complement.
AGCCGCCGGTGCAGAACCTGACGAATGCGACAAACATGACGAACCCGTCGAATGCGACCGGAAACGAAAGCGGGGGAACGGACGGGGCAGTGCCATCCGGAGCCTGCGCCGGGATTATTGTGCTTGTGTCCATATCCGCCGTCTCCCTGTTTTCAATCTCATCGCTTAGCATGCATCCACATCGTCCGGAAGAATTTTCTGAATGAATCGGCGGCCTCTTTGTTGGTTATCCGTATCACCAGCGGCTTCCGGAGCAACATGACGAAGAGCACGGTGTCGTTGTAGAAATTTATCTCTGTGAAGGTGTCCTGGTGGAGATACCTCACGCTGTGCTGCTGATGAGTCTCGAAATATTCCGTCCTGTCTTTATGGCGTCTCATGTTCTCGTTGAATATTATATGGATGCCGTAGCCCCTTTTTTCGACCTCCCGGTAATAATTGGAAAAGAATACATCCGCCTGCCGCCAATCCTGGCCCATGCTCGCACCAAGGACATAGGAAACGTCCCCATTGCCCAGTGCCCGGGCAATGTCCCAGAAGACAGTTTTCATGCCATCCCATCCGTAGAATACTTCCACATCCAGCGTTTCCCTTGTCTCACCGTGCCTGGAGATGAGGGCAGGCAGCAACGCTTCCACAACCGAACGTTCTTGCCGAAGCTCCTCCTCCTTGCCTTCAATGAAATCCTTGAGCCTTTCCGGATTGGCCGCGCTAAAATGCAGCGTTCCCTGCTTTT
>JAGVPF010000129.1 GCA_020052325.1 archaeon | reverse complement strand
TTCAAGGAGGATTATGTCCCGACTGTCGAGGAGGTCCAGGACCTGGTCGAGAAGGCGCTCATCGAGACGGGCCATGCGACCACCGCCAAATCATACATACTTTATCGGCACAGGAAGAACATCGAGCGCGAGATGAAGAAGGCGCTCGGCGTCCAGGACGACCTGAAGCTGCCCCTGAACTCCATACAGGTGCTCGAGAAGCGCTACCTCCTCAAAGACGAGGAGGGCAAGACCATCGAGACGCCCAGCCAGCTTTTCAGGCGCGTCGCGCTGCATCTGGCCTCGAACGAGCTCAAATACGGGGCCGATGAAGGAATGGTGAAATTCTACTCTGATGCATTCTTCGAGGTCATGACGAACTTCGAATTCCTGCCGAATTCCCCGACGCTCATGAACGCGGGCACCGAAATCGGCCAGCTCGCCGCTTGCTTCGTGCTCCCGGTCAAGGACGACATCGAGCAGATTTTCGAATCCGTGAAGCACCAGGCGATAATCCACAAGACCGGCGGAGGGACCGGATTCTGCTTCTCGTACCTGCGCCCGAAAGGCGATTTCGTGAAAAGCACGGCCGGGATAGCCTCGGGGCCGATATCCTTCATGAGCGCATTCGACAACGCCACAAGCGTAATCAAGCAGGGGGGAAAACGCCGCGGCGCGAACATGGCGACGATGCACGTATGGCATCCGGATATCGAGGAATTCATAACCATGAAGCAGACGCCTGGCGTCATGGAGAACTTCAATGTCAGCGTAATGGCCGACGACCAGTTCATGCGGGCTGTGGAGACGAACTCGGACTACGACCTCCTCAATCCCCGCACCCTCGTTCCGCTGCGGAAGCTGAACGCAAGAAGCCTCTTCAAGCTGGTCGCGTACAGCGCATGGAAATCCGCAGAGCCCGGCCTCCTCTTCATAGACGAGATAAACCGGCACAACCCGACGCCGCTTGATCCTATCCATGCGACCAACCCGTGCGGCGAGGTGCCGATGCCGGACTATGAATCCTGCAACCTCGGCAGCATCAACCTCGTCAAATTCGTCGAGCTCGACTGGAGCAGGTCCGACTGGAAGAAGAAGGTCAACTGGAAACGGCTCCGCTACGTCGTTAGGATAGCATCGCAGTTCCTCGACAACGTCATCGACATGAACAAGTACCCGATATCGCAGATAAGGGAGCAGACCATGAAGAACCGCAGGATGGGCCTTGGCGTCATGGGCTTTGCCCGCATGCTGTTCAAGATGGGCATCCGCTACGACTCGGAGATCGGCTACCAGGCCGGCGAGGAGATAATGCGGTTCATCCAGGAGGAATCGCGGAAGATGAGCCACGAGCTCGGCCGTGCCCGGGGCGCGTTCCCGAATTTCAAGAACAGCCCGCTCTGCGAGAAATACGATGCCATGAGGAATGCGACATGCACGTCAATCGCGCCGACCGGGACGATATCGATGATAGCCGATTCCAGCAGCGGCATCGAGCCCGTCTTCGCGCTTTCGTTCCTTAAGACCGTCCGCGCAGGCCAGTACTACTATTGCGACGAGATATTCGAGCAGGTGCTGAAGGTGCGCGGGCTCTACAGCCAGGAACTCATGCAGAAGGTCATGGACGAGGGTTCCATCCAGACCATGCCCGAGATTCCCGATGACGTAAAGAACGTATTCCGGGTGTCATATGACATGGAGCCCGAGGCGCATGTGCTCATGCAGGCGGCGTTTCAGAAGAATGTCGACCTTGCCGTCAGCAAGACCATCAACATGCCGGCGGATGCGACGGTGGAAGACGTGGAGAACGTCTACCTTTTGGCATGGAAGCATGGCTGCAAGGGCATCACGATATACCGCGACAGCTCACGGAGCGAGCAGGTCCTCCATGTCGGGAAGACCGTGAAGACCAAGGGCGTCGAGGAGGACAAGTTCAAAATCCTCCAGCAGCAGGTCGCCGTGGCGGCGCAGAAGTAAATCGGGCGTGGGGGGAGAGCGGCGCACGGAAGCGGCTCCGCTTAGGCGCACTCATCGCAATCCTTTTATTTTCTGTCTAAGATTCTATTCTCATTGGGAAGAGGTGCACGAATCATGAAAGTGACCATCAGTGTTATCAAAGCAGACATAGGCGGCTATCCGGGGCACTCGACCGTCCACCCGGACGTGGTCAAGGTCGTCAAGGAGAAGCTGGCCGAAGCGAAGAAAGGCGGCATGCTCATCGATTATTTCGTAGGCTGGTGCGGCGATGACATTAACCTCATCATGACGCACACGAAAGGCACGGACAACAAGGATGTCCACAAGCTCGCCTGGGATACGTTCATCGCAGGCACCGCAGTTGCCAAGAAGCTGAAGCTTTACGGTGCGGGCCAGGACCTGCTCAAAGACGCCTTTTCAGGCAATGTGCGCGGGATGGGCCCGGGCGTCGCGGAGCTCGAATTCGAGGAGAGGGGGAGCGAACCGGTCATCGTGTTCATGATGGACAAGACCGACCCGGGCGCGTTCAACCTACCGGTCTTCCGCATATTCGCAGACCCGTTCAACACGCCCGGACTTGTCATAGACCCGAATATGGTCGGCGGTTTCAGCTTCGAGGTCTTCGATACGATTGAAGGGAGGAAAATAACGTTCAAGACGCCAGAGGAGATGTACTCCATGCTGGCATTCGTCGGCTCGCGCTCGCGCTATGTGATAAAGCGCGTCTATCCCGGCCCGAACAACAAGGTTTCCGAGAAAGAGGCCGTCTGCTGTGTTTCGACCGACAAGCTCTCGCAAGTCGCAGGGACCTATGTGGGGAAGGACGACCCGGTCGGCATCATCAGATGCCAGTCGGGGCTGCCATCTGTAGGCGAAGCGCTCGAGCCCTTCAGCTTCCCGCACCTCGTTTCAGGAT
>JAGVPF010000007.1 GCA_020052325.1 archaeon | reverse complement strand
GCCCAGCCATCGCCGCAGGCTGCCGCCCCCATCAGGGACGAGGCGCACCCGCCGCAGGTCGACGGCTTCAAGGTGAAGGGGAAACTTCTCAAGGGCAAGCTCAAAGACCTTGCCACGATACTGCGCTCGATTTCGTTCCTGGAACTCGCCCCCGAAAAGGACGTCATGAACGTCATTTACGTGGAAAGCAGGGACATCGACAAGAACCCCTACCTTTTCTCAATCGTGAAGGTCAGGGAGGACGAGCTCGAAGTGATGTATACCATCCCCTCGGAAATCAGCCCGAAGAAGAGGCGCGTGGACGTCATCCGCTATCTGCTCAACATACTATCCCTCATCGAGTCCTCGTATTCGGTGGACAACAAGACCATCTACCAGCTCATCGAGACTTCGATAAAGGAACTGGCCGGCTCGGTGACGATGGACTACAACAAGCTCTACACGTCCTACGACTCGCTCAAGAAGGAGGTCGACGACTACAAGAAAAAGGTCGACCGGATGACCGAACAGAACCAGGCGCTCACATCCCAGAACTATGAACTGAAATCGCAGAACGACGAATTCAAGCTCCGCCTCCAGCAGCTGGAAGGGCTTTCCGACGAGGCCCTGAAAGGCAAACTCCAGGAATGGGTGGCAGAGCACAGCGGGACGATAAACATCACCGAGTTTGCCAAGCTCCACAAGGTCTCGGACACCCGCATCGAGGAGATGCTCAACAAGCTCGTCAGCGAGGGTTATCTGGAAGTCGTTCAATAAGGCAGGGTTCATATGGCCGAGCTAAGCACGAAAATCAAGAAGAAGGTATACAGCTTCGAACTGAAGAAGAAGTACCAGTACCTCGGCCACTACAAGATAAAAACACGCCCTCCGATAGAGCGCATAAAGGACTCATTCCGCGCCATGCTGAAGCCCAAAAAGGAGGCGAAGAAAGCCGCGGCGGTTACGGTGTCCGAACCTCCTAAAGGCGGCTTCAACTTCATGGTATTCGGGGCATTCATTTTCATCGCCCTCATCATTCTTGGCATGGCCTGGCTCTACCTTACGACGCAGCTCATCCCGCCCGGAAGCGGTTTCCTCCAGCCCCCGGTTGACAAGGCAATGATCTACAACACCCTGGAAAGCGGGGAGGTCATGACCTCCGGGTCGAGGGGCAGCTCCAGTTACCTTGGGGCTGTTCTCGTGGACTACGAAACCAGCAACCTCAACAACTACTCCATCAACCTCACCGCTTACGACAACAAGATACCTTCCGAGGTATTCATACTGAACAGCGAGAGGATAGAGGCAACGACCTATCCGGACTTCATATCCTCGCTTCGGGCGAACCTGGCCAAGAGGAAAATAATACTCAACGAAATCACCCTCAAGCAGCTTGAGACGGTGCCGGAAGGCGCCCTGGTCATCGTGCCTTCGGGAGCCATACCCAAAGAAATACTCGGAATCGAGAGCCCCATGAACATGAACAAGCTTGCGCAACGGGGCGTGGTCATACTCTACATCGGCCAGCCGTTTACGAAGATGCTAAACGGCACCCTCGTCGCCTTCACGCCCAAAGAGACGCTGCAGAACCTCCCCGTAAAGTTCGACGAGAGCAGCCCGGTCAGCTCAAGCGACGGGTTCCACCTGTTCCAGCCGCTCTATCGCACGGTTCCGGGTGGCGGATGGCTATCGGGCCAGGCATACGGCTCGGTCAGCATCGTCAAATCCGGTGACGGGGCATTCATTTTCCTGCCCCAGACGCTTGATGGCGGCTGGAGGGGGAATTACACCTCGGCAGCTGAAGACGTTTCGCGCATCGTGTTCGAGGTCCCTTGGGCCAAGCCGAGCGCGGATAGCAAGGAATACCTGTTCGTCAACCAGACTAATTACAATGGGAGCCGCTACCTTTTCTCCGAGCCCTTCGAATCGCCCAAGGCGACGGTCAGGGTGGATTTCACCGGATACTCGGCGACATCCAACAACCCGATTAAGGAGACGCTCTACATCAGGGTCGAGAAGCAGACCAACAACTCACTCCTTATCGAAGAAGGCGGGCGGGTCGTATCTGCCAACATCACGAATCTCCCTGTCCGCATGAACGCGCAGCTGCGCGAACCGCAGGCTGCGCAGCCGAACATGTACCTCATCGTGTATGATAGCAACGGAACCGAGATACAGACGTTCCCACAGGGCAACCTGAACGTGCAGGCTGACTCATCCTTCGACGTCCTCATTTACCTGGACCGCGGGGAATACCTTGTCAAGCTCGTAGACGATGAAAGCCGTGTGTACGCCCAGACCTACATGAAAGTGGTCTCCATCGACATCACATACACCGGCAACGAACAGCAGAGGCGCTCCGTTTACCGCTTTGACATCACTATGGATGGCACCCCGAAGCTCCTTAGCGAAATAAGCGTCAAGGTGGATGGGGGGCAGTATGGCTCCTACACGTTCAACAACGTAGACAAGATAAAAATCGATGTCAACCAGTACACTGGGGGCGAGCTCCTCCCCCTCGGGAAGCACAGCTTCGAATTCACGGCCGGCGGCCTGAAAGTCAGCGTCCCGGTGAACCACACCCGCCCCAAGACCCTATTCGACGAGCCTTTCTTCTGGATAACCCTCCTCCTGACCGGGGGCGTCGTGGGCGTGGGAGTCATTTTCGCCCGCCAGGACGAGGTGTTCTTCTCAATCGACATACCGGACTTCCCGCCGATAGCAAGGACCAAGATACCCCTTACGTCGGATACGGTCCTAAGCATATTCGAAAAGGTCAACGAGAATTACCGCTGGCAGAGCACGCCGCTCACCACTCCGGAAGTCAAGAACGGCTTCAAGGAGATATTCTACCAGGGCAAGCCCGTCTACATCACGGACTACAACGTGGAATTCCTGCTCGATGACCTTGAGAAGAAGGGCCTTGTCCGGGAATCGCTCGGCTATTACGGGCTTACATCCTGGCAGCAGAAAAGCAGGCGCACGGTAGAATACCTGGCGCTGATGCGCCGCCTGCGCGACATATGCGTCAACAATGCCATCCCGTTCACCGGGCTTGGGGAATCCAAGGAGGCCGACAGCGAGATAACCGTCGTCGGCCAGCAGATGTCCCTGCACTTCTATGAAAAGAACATGAACTCCGCAGCCCTTCTCGCCCGCGTAATCCCGACAATCGGCCACGGCATAGCGATCATCATCTTCAAGAGCGCCTCCGACAAGGAGCAGTTCCAGACCCTGATCAATTCCTCGCCCACCATCGGGCCATTGATTGTCAAGATGGAATTCGACAGCTCGTCTCTCCTGCTTCTGACGGCGGACGAGCTTGAGAAGATGCTTATCGAGTTCAAATCAATGTAGGGGGGCGTTTCCTTAGGTTCTACCTAGGATAAAATCCCGCAAAACTTCATGAGGCCAGCCCTCGGGCGGAGTTGAGGTGTAAGGTATACTGGCATATGGGCTGGCCGTTCTCTTCCCGGGATATGGTTTCCCCTCGCTTCTATGGAAAAGTCCTGGAAAACACGTGCAAACTCAGGGTTTCTGTTTCTCGAACAATCCGGCCATCTTCTTTTCGTCGATGAATTCCAAAAGCCTGTTGCAGCGGTCGCACCTGAAATCGACATTCGCCGCAGATTCGAAATTCGTGATGCTTGTTGAGCCGCAGGTGGGGCAGAAATAGTACTCCACCCCGCTTTCTCCGACGGCGGCGTTTGGCCTTACGGCGTGAGTGCT
>JAGVPF010000034.1 GCA_020052325.1 archaeon | reverse complement strand
AGCGCCGGAAGAGAAGTGGCTGCCCAGCATGAGGGTGGTGAAGACGCCCGCAGCCGCGGCATCTGTGAAGGTGAACCTTTCCGATGCTTTCAGCGTATAATACAGAAACCATGCCCCGAAAAAAAGGCCCACCACGTTCTTTAGCAAATCTCCGGTCATGAGCATGTTGGTGGGGGAGAACGCTGCAAGGAAGGCGGAAAGAAGGGCGATGTCCGGCCTTCCGGATATCCGTTCCGCCAGCTTGAAGGCAGGGAACGCAATCGCCGCTGAAGCGATGGAAATCGCAATCTTGAACCCCATCATTATTCCGAATGCGGCTGCGAAAACCCCCGCATAATAGAATGCCATCGGCGGGTCGGAGACCTCCGGATACCCCTGCGTGAGGACCTCGCGGATATGCTCCACGTAATAGCCGGCATCGTTGTTGTAAATCAGCGGCTCGCCTGAGAGGAAATATAGCTTCATGGCGAGGGAAACAAGGAAAATGCAGGCTAGGGCCGCTGCATGCCATCTTTCATGCATGCACATCCATGTGCCGCGCAGATTATATTAAAGGGACCGATCTTAGCGGTAACTGCCCGAATCGTCGAGCTTTCCCTTCCGGGCGGCCGGCGGAGGCACAGGCGGGGCGGCCCCGCGCTTTTGCATCTGGCTCCCGGAAATCAGGAACAGCGCGAAAGCGAAGGCGCAGAGGAACAGGCCGACAAGCACCTCGCCGCTCCCCTTTATTTTCAGGAAATCCGTGACGAAAGCGCCAAGGCCGAGCAGGACGAACAGGCCGCCGATGATAAGTATGAACTCCCCTGTCATCATCAGCGCCGCCGCCTTCACCATTGGCGGCATCTGCGCCCGCGCCGGAATCGGCATTTGCACCTGCATGCCCTCCTCGTCCTCTTCCATAGGAATCACTCGATTTTATGCTGCCTTACCTTGACGCCGCCATCCCGGAGGAGCATCAGCGGGGTCTCGCCCATGGGGTAATCCACGTTGTAGACCACCTCCTTTATTCCGGCGTTGATTATCATCTTGGTGCAGAGCAGGCACGGGGAGAACGTGGTATAAATCGTGGAATCCTTTATGCTGATGCCATGATAGGACGCCTGGACTATTGCATTCTCCTCCCCATGGCTGCAAAGGCATTCCTCGAGGTTCTTTCCCGATTCGGTGAAGCTGTTGCACCTTGGGCAGCCGCCTTCGGCGCAGTTCCGCGTCCCCCTCGGCGTGCCGTTATAACCGGTGGATATGATGCGCTTGTCCTTCACGATGACCGCAGCCACCTTCCGTTTCACGCAATTGCTTCTCGATGCCACCACCTTCGCTATGCCCATGAAATAGTCGTCCCAGCTCGGCCTGGAAATCCTGAATTTGTCAGAGACGGAGGCAAGGTTCCGGTCCACCATGTCATGGAGCTCGTTCAAATCCCCGTCATTCACGATTTTCTTGTCCGCAAGCGCGAAAGTGCCCTTGAGGTTCTGCTTCGTCTTCTCGGCGTTCTCCATCTCGAGCTTCTCGATTTCCATAAACGCGTCGAACGTCCTTGGGTCCTCCTCGCGATCGCGCGAGCGGATGCGCTCGAAGCGCACCTCCGCGTCCGCGGTCACATGGAAGAGGAAGAAGCGCCCGAGCTTCCGCAGCTCCTCGACTTCGGCCGGGTTCCTTATGGAATCTATCGCGTAGTTCTTGTCATCCTGGATTTTCTGGGCGAGCTTGGACCCGAGTATCCCCGGGCCGAACTTTTCGCGCAGCTCATTCCCTTTCCGTATCAGGTTCTCGCGCGTGACCGCCTTGCCCTCAATGCGGACCTCCTCCCTGATGATGTCAGAGAGCGAATAGTAGTAGAACCCCTTTTTCATGAGATAATCCGCAATCGTGCTCTTGCCCGCGCAGTTCTCCCCCGTCAATCCGATTATCATAAGGCCACCAGAAATCGCAGATGCCACTATCTCCTTTTCAGATTAAATATGTTGCAGTCCGTGCCCTCAGCCTTCCGGCCGCAAAAAAATGCAGCGCGGCGGCCACGCACCCAAGGGCAATGATTTTGATGAAATTCGGGATGAATGCGAGCGTCGTCCTGTATACCAGGGAAACGTCGCAGAAGGGGATGAACCACGAGCTGAAGCCGAAGACGTGCCCTATGCCAAGCGAATAGAATACGGCGAGCGAGATGTATATGGCAAGCGGCGCCTTGAGCCTCTTATTCACAACGAGGACAATCCCGGCCCAGAGCGCTATCCACAATATGCTGGCTACGAGCGGCCCGACCCATCCTGTTTCGACGAATACGAACCTTGCAAGCGGGTTGCCCTCGCGCAAAGGGTTTCCCAGCGTGCCCCTTGCGGTAATAATTATATCGAGGGTGCCGAAAGCCACCCACAGGATTATCGGCAAGGCGTACTGCTTCAGGCCGACATTCTGCCGCCAATATGCAAACACCCAGAAAGCTATGGACAAAGCGATGGATGCAATCGTAAGGATCTGAATCATGAGCGCCCCGCCATCGCCAAGGATATCGGAATAGTGGCACATGCGGGCACTCTTCAGAAATACTTCCGGAGCATCTTCCTTATCTCCTCGAAAACCTGCTTCTCGTCATTGCCAAGCATCGACAGCTGGCCGTCCCAGATTTTCATCTCGTCCATGGTCATGTACGTGTAGAGGACGTCGCCCTCGCTGACGTTCTTCCCGACGCAGATGCCATCGCATGATATCGCAAGCTGGTCCCCTGCCTCCCCTTCCTCGACTTTCTCCTTCTCCTTCTGGATTTCCCTTATCTCCCCGGCGACCTGACCATCCCGGCCCATCATCCGGTATCCCTTCTTCACGCGGCCCCCCAGCACCTCTACGCCGAATATGGCCGGTTTGGATGCGCGGAACACGTAGCCGTCTAGGACCTTGATTTTTCCGGGCCAGACGAGATTCTCGAGGGCCTGCTTCTTCATGCGCTCCTTCTCGTCTTTGACCCATTGTTGGTAGGATTCGATGAGCCGGTAAATCACGTCGCTGTATAATATCGGGGTGCTGGTATCCTTGCTTTCCTCCCATGCCTCGTCAAGCACCTTGACGTTGAACGCCAATACGAGGGAAAGGAACGGGCTTTCCCCCTTCTTGACAGCCGCCGACATGACATCCTTCCTCGTGACGTTCCCGACCGCCGCGTCCTTGACCTCGATTCCGGCATCTTTGAGGAGCCGTAGAAGCGCCTCCACAGACCCGAGGCTGTCAGCCCGCAGCACGACCCCGGCCGTGTTCGAATTCTGGAATATCACGCTCTTGAACTGGGATTCTATGGCCGATTTCTCGCTTTCAAAATCATGGACGACCTCTATCGGAGAGCCGGGGATTGCCCCGTCCAGGTCCGGCGCGTTAATCTTCACTCCGGCTGCGGCTGCAATCTCATCGATAGCCACGAACTTGTCCCCACCCCCCAGGTTCGGCTCAAGGAGCCCGCGGATTTTGGTCCTACGGACGCCGCCAGCGCTCATGAACGCTATCTCGTCGTTTTTCCTCATCACCCCGTCATAGATGATGACGTCTATCGTGGTGCCAAGGCCCCTCACCTCGTTCACCTCGATGATGCTGCCCTTGCCGCGCCCGTTCTCTTCTATATCGAGGCGCTCGCCAAGGAACTTCTGGCTGAGGCCCCCGATAAGCACGAGAAGCTCGCTCAGGCCCTCCTTCGTCTTGGCGCTGATTGGCACAATGGCTATCTGCCTGCTGAAATCCTGCACCCTGTCGAACCGCTCGCTGTCGAACCCGTGCTCGGAAATCTTGCCGATTAGGCCGTAGATTTTCTCGTCGAAGCGCTCCCGGATGTGCTCGGGCTGAAGATTAAGCGCTTCCATGAAGGAGGTCGTCTTGTGGCTCTTCCACCCGCTGATGGCGTCAATCTTGTTGGCCGCGATGACAAACGGCGTCTTGTACTGCTTGAGAATCCGGACGCTCTCTATGGTCTGGGGCATGAACCCCTGCGTGATGTCGACAACGAGAATCGCGAGGTCTGCCAGGCTCCCGCCCCTGTCGCGGAGGTTTGTGAAGGCCTCGTGGCCCGGCGTGTCTATGAAGAGAAGGCCCGGAATCGAGATGCTGAACTTCATCTTCTGTGCCAGGCTCCCGGAAAGGGCGTCCAAATCCTTCTTTGCGACATAGCTTGCCCCGATCATCTGGGTGATGCCGCCGGCCTCTTTTTTGGCCACTGCGGTTCCCCGTATCGAGTCGAGGAGCGTCGTCTTGCCATGGTCCACATGGCCAAGGATGCAGATGATGGGTGAGCGCTTGAATGACATGAAGACTGCCTCAAATGTATATTATGGGCGCATAATTCTAATCCTTTACCCCCCCGGCCAGCGGCCCCACCAAGTATCCCCTATTTTCCACAAAAACACACATTTAAAAACACTTTCAGGCACAATACGTTTGGCGACACTTATGGCATCAGACATCAGGAAGCTCACTGGAGAGACCGAAGCCCCGCAGGAGAATAAGCGCGGCTTCAGGCCCTTTGCCTCGATGGCTGAGGGCCTGAGGATGAGGAAGGCGAGGCGCGGCACGCTCGAAGCCATCGAATCGGCGATGCGCTTCGGGGAGAGCGAATGCTTCGATGACGCGGTGTCCTCGTTCACCGCACTCCCGAAAGGGCAGAAGGAGCGCGTATTGCTCGAGATGCAAAACAGGCTGAAATCAGTATCTTATCTCCCCTTCGAAGACGGGCATAAAACGCGGCGCGTCAGCGTCATCGCGGAATTCTTCGCAAAGGCCGCAATGCTTCTCCCGGTCGATTCCGAAGGGGAGCGCATCACCGCCCCCTACAAGGAGACGGTCCGGATGCTTAAGGAAATCGTCGGGCGCGCTGAGCTGCGCATGAGCGGCAACGGGACGCATTCCACTGCAATCCTGGCATGCGCCAAGGCCCTCTGGGAGCTGGAATATGGGAATTTCGACTTCTGGGAAGGGCGGGCCAAGGACGCCGCCACGCGGGATTATGCGATCACAAAACTGCTTGAAATGCCGGATTCGGGAGAAATCACCGAGCATGGCTGGTACCTCCTTCGGGGCAACATCGCCGAACTCGGGCCCTCGATAGCGAGGAGTCCCTCCCCGAAGAAAGAGGACTTTTTCAGGAGCATGCTCATGGACGTGGACAAATCCGTCATTCTCTCCGCCCTGAAAGGGGCGGTTTGCATGGAGCGAATCCCGTCGGACTATTACGGCATCGTCGGCGATTTATCGCAGGTTTCCGGGCTTGAATCGGCGGTGCAGAATTTCACGATGGCGGGGCGCTTCAAGGAACAGCTTGCAGGAACGGGCGAAGACCGCCTTGTCGCTGCGAAGCGCCTTGCGGTGTTCTATGCCGATGGCATGAAGAACCTGGGGGAACTGCTTGAGCGGACAACGAGGGAAATGGTCCGGGAGGCATTGGACGCTGCGCCCGGCTCGGATGACCGCCTCAAGCGCCTCGACGTCCTGGTCAATCTCGCTTCAGTTGGAATAACCCAGTATTCCTCCGACGAGCTGGCTGAGATGCTCGGTCCGCTGACGACCACCCGTTCTTCGGTAGCGACGTTCTACAACCTCACGCAGAACCTGATGGCTTTCAGCCAGAGGCAGGATTTGAAAGCCGTCGCGGCGGAACTCGAATCCGCCCGCGTGAACTCGTGCTTCTCCGACCTCTCATACGTGGATGACCGCCAGTTCGATGCGGCCATGGAGCTGGTCCTGCTTTATTCGACCGGGCGCGTGTACCTCGTCCAGAACGGCATGATCCCGCACCTGGCCCAGGAGATGGTTGAAATAATTCTTGAACCATCAGGCAATACGAAGGAGCAGAAGGATGTGCAGACGGGGAAGGCGCAGAAGGTCCTCGACTACATGCGCAGCGTCGGGATAGACGTCCAGGTAAACTACGAACAAACCAAGACGGCGCCCCAAGACGGAGAGGCGCAGGAAGGCGAGAGCGTAACAGACGGCGGCGTTTCAGCGGAAGACATAACGGGCGGAGGCCAAGATTCCCATGAATGATGACATTGCAAGGATTGTGGAGCGGCTTTCCAGCAGGAAGGTCCTTGAAAGGAAGGCGGCGATACGGGAACTGAAGGAACACATATCTGGAGGCGACGCCTTCATGGCGCGGCTATCGCTCCATTACGTCGCGGAGCACGACCCGTCCTATACCGTCCGGAACATCGCCAGGCAGGCGTTCTACCGCATACGCGCCCCGCCGCCCACAAGCGGTACCTGGGAAAGGGCCTATTTATTCCATAAGGAATAATTCTTTCAGCGCCATTTATATAATCGCGGAAAGAAGGAAGAGCGGTGCGTTTTTTATGTCTTCGAAAAACTACTGCTTTTCATCGGAATCGGTGACGGAAGGCCATCCGGACAAGATTTGCGACCAGATTTCTGACGCGGTGCTCGACGAACTCATAAGGCAGGATAAGAAATCGCGCGTTGCGGTCGAGACCGCTGCGACGGCGGGCCTTGTCATCGTCATGGGCGAGATAACCACCAACGGATATGTGGAATTCCAGAAGGTTGTCCGGGATGTTATACGGGATATCGGCTACACGAAGCCGGAATACCTGTTCGACTACCGGACATGCGGCGTCCTCACCTCGATACATGAGCAGTCCCCCGACATCGCGCAGGGCGTCGATACCTCGAAGGAACACGAGCAGGGGGCCGGCGACCAGGGGATAATGTTCGGCTTTGCGACAAGGGAGACGCCGGAACTCATGCCTCTCCCGATAACGCTCGCCCACAAGCTTGCAAAAAAGCTTGCCGAGGTGCGCAAGAACGGCACTCTTCCGTATCTGCGGCCTGACGGCAAGACCCAGGTGACCCTCGAATACAACAACCACAAGCCGAAGAGGGCGCACACGGTGGTGATAGCCGCACAGCACGACGACAACGTGCACCTCGACAAGGTGAAGAAGGACATCTTAGAGGAGGTCGTGAAGCCGGTCTGCGGGGATTATTACGACACCAATACCATCGTTCATGTGAATGGCACGGGCAAATTCGTGCTGGGCGGCCCGGCTGCAGACACCGGCGTCACCGGAAGGAAGATAATCATCGACACTTACGGCGGCCGCGGCCACCATGGCGGCGGCTGTTTCTCTGGGAAAGACCCCTCGAAGGTGGACCGCTCCGGGGCTTATATGGCCCGCTACGTAGCAAAGAACATAGTCGCCGCCGGGCTCGCCGACCAGTGCGAGGTGCAGATTTCTTACGTCATCGGCGTTGCGAAACCCCTCTCCATCTTCATAGAGACGCGCGGCACCGCGAAGATACCGGTAGAAAAAATCGAGAAGCTCGTGGTGGACAACTTCTCTTTCAAGCCGGTGGATATGATACGGAAACTCGATCTCCTGCGCCCGATTTACAAGAAGACTGCCTCCTACGGGCATTTCGGAAGGGAGGACCCGGAGTTCACATGGGAGAAAACCGACCTTGCGGAAAAGCTGAGGCGCGAAGCCGGCCTCTGATGCCGCAGCCGCATCATCATGGAGATAACATACCGGATTGCCGGGGCGGGCATCATCATTTTAAATTTTCCCCTCTTAGGTTTCGTGCAGAGTGACCAGAAATGCAAACCTCATACGCCCTGCGCAGGCCAATTACGGTTCCTCCGCTCAAGCTCCGCTCTGTTCCGCTCGAGGATCGTGCCGTTTCGGATAAACTCAAGGGAAAATCCGTATGCATAGTGATTGATGATGCTGACTATGCCGGTGGCATGAAGGAGCTCGTCCACACCATGCTCGGTCCGATTTCTGGTTCTGCCAGCGTGAGCATACTCAACTGGTCCACATTCCTCGCAATCCTCCCGGAAATGCGGGCCGACCTTGTTGTAGCCCTCAGCCCGCGGGAGCTCCAGTCCCATATAAGCGGCCTTGAAACCGGGCTGCAGTCTTTCCGGAAGTCGAATTCCGGAGCCGTGGTGCTGATGAACAACCTGCACAGCCCGGCCGCCCCGGCATCAGGGCGCCTTGAAGGCCTCCAGGCAAAGTCCCTCCTCGACCATGTGGAGCACGGCTTCACGTTCTTCCCGATACTCGTGCAGCAGGGCGCGCAGGCGCTCGATGCCAAGGTATAAAAAAAGTTGCCGGTTTAACTCTCTTCGCTCCTCGAGCATTTTATTGATT
>JAGVPF010000024.1 GCA_020052325.1 archaeon | reverse complement strand
CTCTTTTGTTTCGTCATCCCTGACGCTTCCAGGAATCGACGCGCATGCGCAAAAGAGGACTCCTGCTATGGCGAGCCCTTCGGTAAGCGTGTTCCTGATTTTTGAAAAAGAATTCTGTTCTGCTCTCGCTGGTTTTTCCACCGGTCTCAGTTTCATATCCCCATCCTTCCAATCCTTTACACACCTATTGCATAGCAATAATTTTTAACTATATACCCTCACCAAAACATTAGTAACAACATTATCGCGCAATCATACTACCAACTCCTGAGCAGTCCCTTTCTCTTCCTAGCGGTGGATTCGCCCTGTTAGGGTAGAATATAAAAAAAGTTCATCTCTTCTTGGCCCTGGCAGCGAACTTCTTTTTCAGGACCTTGGTCCAAACCTGCCAGACGATAATTATAATCAGAAGCACGCCTCCCGCGATATAAAGGGGGTTGACTCCGCTTGCGTTCACATTGATTTTCAGCGTCGCGTCCTTGAAGCCGATTTTTTTCACTGATACCGTGTACTCGCCCGGCGTGGCTATGTTCGTAGTGTAATTCTTGTTTGAGCGGAAATCCCTTCCATCAACCGTGATGTTGAACCTGTCGACCGGAGAGCCGTCATCAGCGTCGTTGACATATACCGTGAAGTTCCCCCCCTCTATGATATCGGGCGAAAGCGTAACGACGAGGTCGCTAAGTGGCGTTCCCGGGTCGTGGTTTATTGTCACCGTTGTGAACGCGGGGCCGATTTCGCTGCCTCCGGCGTCTGAAACCTGGCAGGAAATGACGTTGAGGCCGGGCGAGAGCATCGTTTTCGGGTTGACATAGTACACCCAGTCGACATCAGTGGTGTTCGCCTGCATCCACTCGCCCTGGTTTATCTGCACAAGGACGCTCGCGCCCCCGCTTTCTGAAACATGCTTTCCGTTCACGACGAGTTCCTTGTATCCGGCCAAATCCGCTTCATGCGGGTTCGTTATCGAGCAGGCCCGCTCGGTGCTGTAAGCGTAAACCTTTCCGTCATCGGAACCGAAAATGACCTTGTTCTGGTAGAATAGCGGGCTTCCGGCCGCTGCAGTCGAAGAGCCCTTCCAGACTATCTCGCCCGTTTCGGTAGAGATCGCGTAAATGCTTTTGTCGGTGCCGCCTGCGAATATGACCTCTATGCCGCCCATTATGCCGGATTCGGGCTGGGACTGCATCGCTAGCTGCGTCTGCGCCGTCCACCTGGCATTGCCATCGCCGCTGTCAAGCGCGTATATGCTGCCGTCATTGCTTCCGAAATAGACGATTCCGTTTTTTACCAGCGGCGTGCTCACGACCCAGTTGCGTGTGCGCATGCCCCACAATTCCGCCCCGTTCGTTGTATAGAACGCATGCATCTTGTCATCGAGGGCGCCGATGTAGACCACGTTGCCTTCGATGACC
Source organism: archaeon (assembly GCA_020052325.1). Lineage (GTDB taxonomy): Archaea > Micrarchaeota > Micrarchaeia > Anstonellales > Bilamarchaeaceae > Bilamarchaeum. The sequence goes on along the minus strand of JAGVPF010000024.1, from coordinate 6,888 downwards.
GGTTTAGAAAGCCAGAACGAGCCCTCGGCCAGCCTTTCCTTCCACAGGACCGACCCGGCCTCGTTCATCTTGTAAAGCTCGCCCTCCTTGCCGAATATCACGTAATCGGCCCCGGTTGCGGGGGGTGAAAGCACGGTGTCGTTGAGGTTGAGGATTTTCTGCCGAATCGAGCCGTTCTTCTCTATGACATATACCCCGTTGTTGGCCGTCACGAAAACCGCCTTGGGGTTCACGCTCGCCCCGTAAAGCCTGGAAACGTTATACGTGGTGACATTGAGGTTGACCTCCCACTGCTTCACCCCGTTTGCCCCGAGCTTCGATATCCTGCCTCCGCTTGTGGAGACGTAAATTGCGTTGTCTGCAAGAATGAGGTCGTTAGGCTTTTTTCCTACTGTTGTCTGCCATCGCCGAACACCCGTGGAGGGGTCGAGCCCGTAGACATTGCCATCATCGGAGGCGACGACAACAACGCCCTGGAATACCGCCGGTTTCCCGCTGACTGAGCCGTCCGTGCTGTACTGCCAGACGAGCGATGCATTCGATAACGCCAATATCAGGAGCAGGAATAGCGCGTGTCTCATGTCCTCATCCACTGAGCAGCGAGTCGTGCTTTCCTTCGTTTACCTCCCTGATTGCCTCCTTCGCGTTCTTTCCATTGACGGTGACTCCCATGCTAACGCATGAACCGAGCACCTCTTTAAGCGTTTCGCGGAGGTCTTTTCCCAGCGAATTCCTTTTCGTCTTGGCTATGCCGATGGCCTTCTCAATGGTGAGGTTGCCCGCAGGGGCCTCCCGGTTGCCGGCGCCCTTCTCTATATTGGCCTCTTTTTTTATTATCTCGGCAGTGGGCGGGCTCCCAACCTCTACCGTGAATGTCTTGGTCTTCGGGTCCACGTGGACTTTGACCGGGACTTTCATCCCGCTAAAATCCTTCGTCATCTCGTTGATTTTCGCAACAACCTGGCCTATGTTGACCCCCATGGGAGCCAGCGCAGGCGCGAGCGGCGGGCCCGGTGTGGCCTTTCCGCCTTCCACAATCGCATCAATAGTCTTCATATCAAAACCTCTAGAAAGCGTATAATCTTCGAATTAATTCATCTGCTTCCTTTTATAAAGCTAATTGCTTGCCTCCCCCCAACCGGCCCGCAGCGGAGGTTCGCGGCCTCGCGGCGATATCCGAGAATTATTTAAATTATGCGCTCGAATTGTGGGCATGGACAAGGAAGATGACTTAACTAGGACTTTCAAGTACGCGAAAGAATTCTACCTGAAGCGGCTCGGATTGATTATCGTCTTTTCGGTCCCGTTCATCCTCGCGTTCCTCATACCCATACTTGTCCCGGCCCCCACGTACCTGGCCCTCGGCGGCGTCTTCCTTCGCACGGGCTCGCTTCCTGAGCTTTCCCTGCTGGACATCGTCATCACGGCTCTCGCATACGCTTTCGGCATGTTCATCATGGGCGATACGATTGTCAACATCAACATAATCATCCGCTCGAAAAGGACGCTCATCTCCGTAAAGCACGAGGTGCTCAACGCGATGGGGACCTATGCGATGAGGATTTTCTACATTTCCACCATGTTCCTGCTGATAATGTTCATCCTGCAGCTCCTGACCTATGACAACCCCCTGCAGTCCTGGATATACCCCCTTTCAATCCTGGCCCTCTCATTCCTGCTCTTTTTCGTCCCCCCGGCCGTTGTCATAGACAACTCCGATACCCCGACCGCGATAAGGCGCTCTGTAGCGATGGCGGTCCAGAACCCGCACTTCGTGCTGCTTTGGACTGTTCTCCTGCTGCTTTCGGTATCGGTTGTCAAGATAGGCGCCGACTTCGTCTTCTCAAGCCCTTTCTCGGGATTCTTCGTCCTTCTTGTGAACTGCCTGCTAATCCTCCCCTTCTTCACCGTGCTCCAGACCCAGATGTACATGGAAAAGTACCCTCTTGCCAGGTAGTCTGATGCAAAAATCACAGACCGAGTCGCGCAAGAAGGACCATGTGGAGCTGGTCATAGCCAAGGGGGCGCAGTACACCAAGACCACCGGCCTCGAGCGCATGGATTTCATCCACAACGCGCTCCCGGAAATATCGCTCGATTCGGTCGACTTATCCTGCAAATTCCTGGGGCGGGAAATGCATTACCCGGTCCTTATCACGGGGATGACCGGCGGCTACGACGATGCGGAAGGCATCAACCGGAGCCTGGCGCAGGCGGCCCAGAAATACGGCCTTGCATTCGGCGTGGGCTCGCAACGGGCGATGATTGAGAATCCTGGCTTGGCAAAAACCTACAGGGTTCGCGATGTCGCCCCGGATATCCCCATCATAGCGAACATCGGGGCGTTCCAGCTGAAAAAATACTCGTTTGCGCAGATAGACTCGCTCGTCTCGTCAATCGAGGCCGATGCGCTGGCCGTCCATCTCAATCCTCTGCAGGAAGTCATCCAGGCCGAAGGGGACACGGATTTCTCAGGAGTTCTTGATGCGATTTCCAGAACCTGCGGGAAGCTGTCGGTTCCTGTGATAGCGAAAGAGACCGGGGCCGGAATGAGCCAGGATGTGGCAATCCGGCTGAAGGGTGCGGGCGTGAAATGGCTCGATATCGCCGGTGCCGGGGGCACCTCCTGGAGCAAGGTCGAGTACCTGCGGGCGGATTCGGCCGAGGGCTTCGAAGACTGGGGAATAGCGACGGCAGAATCGATAATCCAATGCCGGGGCGTGCTGCCGCTGATAGCAAGCGGCGGGATACGCAGCGGAATCGACGGGGCAAAAACAATCGCGCTCGGTGCGGACATCTGCGGCGCAGCCTATCCATTCATACGCTCGCTGCGCGAGCACACTCTTGATGCCTATGTTGAGAAGTTCCTGAAGCAGATGCGCATATGCGCATTCCTGTGCGGGTGCAAAGGCATCAAGGAGCTGAAGATGGCGAAAATGGCATTCCGATGAGTTCGGATTAACCGTGCGGGCCAGCTATTTTCCGAATTTCGGAACATTATTGTGACATACGTTTATAAACCGACAAACCCTACTACTTTTAGCGACCAGGGTTTGCGAAGAGTCAGACGTGAGCCCAATAAATATGAGTGTGTTAAAAAATGGGAAAACATATGCTTAAAAGCAATTCCATACATTATTTACCTATGGCTAACACAACGTGTCTATCAAGGGGCGTTGCGGGTGTCCAGCCCAGGCCGTTTCCAGTCCGAATCCTCCAATCCCCCCAGGTTGAACATGTCATGCCCTCTGCGCCGGCAGGGCTGCCTTCGCTATCCCACGAAATCCAAGCGAAAATGGAAGATGCGAAAAGCCACTATGAAAGGCTCGGCGCACAGGATGTCTACGCCCACGCATGCGACGTGCTTAGGGCGGCTGTGCGCGGCAAGCTCCTGCTTCCGTCATCCAACGGGGCGGACCCTTTCTCGCTTCGCCTGGCCGAGCTGATACTTTATCATTCCTTCGAAAACGATACGTACCTCCCGAGTCCGGCCCTCACTTCAGGCTTTGGGAGGGTTTTCCCGGTGCACACCGCACTGAAGAGACTGGACAGCATGGAAGGTGACCGCTCCGAAGATTATGTCCGCCTTCTTCGGGACAGGTCGATAGACCCGGCGGACCTTATAGTCGCCCTTTATGCCAGAATCGCAGACATGATGACCGTCCACGAGAAGACGACGCGGCAGGCAGCCTCCATCCGGATGCCCGGCGTTTTCGCCATGCATGAGAGCTGGGACCAGGTCAAGACCGCCTGGGCCGACCCGATGCTTCGCGTCTACTGCCCGATTGCAGATTGGGGCGCCCAGACCGTGGCATACCGCGACATGCGCGACAACGCAATAAGATACCTTTATCCGGAGGAGTTCGGAAAGACCGTTGCCGAGATGCAGAAATGGATGCCTGCGCTCGCAAGGACAAATGACATCCTCCAAACGACGCTCGCACTCATGTCCCGGAGGCTCAACCTCCGCGTTCTTGTGGCAAACCACTATTCCGAGGTGTCCCAGGCATTCCCGGAACTGGATGACCGGACCGTCGCAGTCTCCCTAAAGCCGTTCAAGGGAATCGGCGGCCTTCTGAACAAATCAATAAAAAAGGGCGTGCCCATCGAGAAGGTTCACGACTGGACTGGCTTCACAGTAATTACCGACACTGAAGAACGGATGTACGACGTGGTCACATTCCTGCATGATGCGGGCATACGCGCAGCGGCGAGTGAGGCGGGGATAACCGACCTCTGCATCCTGCCCCCGGTAGATTATGCCAGAAATCCGAAGCCCGTCACCCACTACCGGAGCGTCCACATCGACACGGTCAGCCGCGACCCCCGCATGGTGCCCCTGGAAGCGATAGTCCGCACCAAGCGGATGCACGAAGAGGCTGACGAGGGGACGGCGGGCCACGATATCTACAAGCTCTCCCCGCTTCGGAACGGCGAACGCAAGAGCTTCCTCCAGAGGCTCGGCGAAATAACATCGAGCTTCTGACCCGGGAACCGGGAGGCCCTCCGGGCCAGAACGCCTGTGCCGGCATTTACATACTTTTTTAATCTTTTTTAGACACTATGAATCCATATTTGCCCAGGATTAGCTTTACGGCTGGTTCTGGGATAAGCGTCAGTGCTTCGTTAGCTTTAAATAATGTACCAGATAGTGTATATTCATGGCTATTATTTCCTCCCTCCCGAGTGCCCGGTCCGACATACAGAAAGTCAGGCACTTATACCGGAATCACGATGCGTTGAATCCCTACGCCCACACCCACAGCGTATACCAGAAGGCCGTGCGGTTCGGGATTATAGATGAAGGCATCATACGGGACGAGGGGAAGGACCCGTCGCTTCGGCTGAACCACCTTCTTCGGAGACGGCTGGCGCTCCTCCATGTCCTTGATTCGGGCAAAGTCCAGGGGCGGGTGGGGGTGTTGCCGAGAGGTTTTGCGGACGATTCCCTGATGGAAGAGCTCGATGTGTTCGAGCGGCTCACCTCACTGGAACGGCGGGGTGCCCCGAAATCGGAATTTCTCGCGCTGCTCAACAACGGGAAGCGTCCGCTGGCCCCGCTCATAAAGATTCCGGATTGCTCGCTCACGCACGACACCGAAGAGGCCCTGGCGGGCTTTATAGTAAACGGCAAGCCGTCAATCATCCGCCAGTACCCATCGACAGATGAGGCAAAGCTCGCGATGCAGCTTGACCTTAAGGCGGCAGAAAAGCTCTGGGCTCCCCTTGCCGGTTTCTACGGGTACCAGGAGCTTTCAGGCGACATCTTCCAGCAGTCCTACAAGGTCAACCACCCCGACATCCACGCGCTCGTATTCGCGAACATGTCCGACCCCCTCACCCGCGAGAGGATTGCGCGAACCCAGATGGTGGCGAAGGAGGCCTCACGCGTCATTGCAAAGAGCATGGAAGCATATGGTTTCGAATCCGAAGTCCCCCTGCGCAAATTGAAGCACATGGGAAAGCAGATGGAGAAGGCCTACCGTTTCCTGCTCCAGGACTATGACAGCACCCCCTGCGAGGGACGCCTTGGCCGGAACGAATTCGTGACAAGCCATATCGCGGACTTCGATTTCGATCGTTTCAACGACGTTGTCGCCGTGAGGGCGATAATTTCGCGCTTCCGCAATGCCGAAATCGACAAGCTCATCAAGGAGGCCGGCCATGCGGTGGAGCCCGGGATAGAGAACCTCCAGTTCGACCTCGCCCATATCAACCGCCTGCTCGGCTCGATACGCGTCCCGGCGCTAAGGATAGCGGTCAAGATAATCGCGGACGCGCTGACATCGCTGCCGTTCGTCCACCCGGAATCCCTCGGCGAGTACTCATGCAGCGTGGAGTACAAGAAAAAAACCAACGGCTACCACGGATTCCATTTCGACACCAAGGCGCTCGGCGAGGACGGAATTTCCCTGGTTCCATTTGAAATCCAGCTGAGAACGACCGAATGGCACTACATATCCGAAAGGGGCGGAGCCGCGCACTTCCTTCTCAAGGGCGGCGATGAATCCGGCCCCATTGACGGTGAACTCATAGAGACGCTCGGAAACGGATACCACGACCTGCTCTACGGGCATGATTCCTCAAGCCCGCCAAGCAAGTGCTGCAGCATCAGCCCGCCATCGGGCTGATAAGGCATACGGAATCGGGAATCACACCTCCTCGAATTCGGTAAGCCTGCTTACTACGTTCAGAACCATGTTGGTGTTTGTCTTCCTTACCCCTTCGACCCCCAGAATCCTCTTCACCGTCGCGCTCAGCTCGCCACGCGTCTTGCACATCACAATCGCAAGGGAATCATACTCGCCCGTGGTGTCCCAGACTGCCGCCACATGGGGCATTTTGGATATTTTCTGCTCGATTGCTATCAGGTCCTTCCCGTTCATGCTGATTTCGACCATCGCCATGAACTCGAACCCGAGCTTGAGGTAGTTCATCCTCGCCCCATATCCCAAGATATAGTCCCTTCGCTCGAGCGATTTGACCCTCTCGATAAGCGCGGCGGGCGAAAGCCCGACAATCTTCCCGAGCTTCCGATACGACCTCCTTGAGTCCCTCACAAGCTCCTGCAGGATTCTTCCGTCCAATTCATCGATTTCATCGGTCTTTTTTGCCATATTTCCGAACATTATACCTGAATATTTAAAAATAAAACCCTTATTTGTTCGGTATAATAAGATTTCATCAACTATTTAAATGTTTTTACAACATAATCCCATTCAGGGAGACCAGGTGAATAAAATGGACGCCAAATCAGCCAAAGCACTAGCGGAAAAAGAAGGACTGAAACTTGTTGATGTGAAATTCTCTGACCTTTTTGGCCAGTGGAAGCATTTCACGATACCGGTAGACCTCCTGGAATTCTCGGAAAAGGACAGGCTGCCCTTT